>DASWDX010000020.1:0-12488 GCA_036395055.1 Pyrinomonadaceae bacterium
GATGCTTATATGCACATCGGCGGAGATGAGAACGAGGGTAAACAGTGGGACCGGAACCCAAAGATTCAAGCCTTCATGAAAGAGAAAGGCATAAAGAACAATCATGCCCTACAGGCGTATTTCAACCAGCGGCTTTTGAAAATTCTTCAGAAGCATGGAAAGAAAATGATCGGTTGGGATGAGGTTCTGCAACCGGAACTTCCGAAGGACGTGGTTATCCATTCGTGGCGCGGATCAGCTTCACTTGCCGAAGCCGCGAAGAAAGGTTACGACGGGATCCTCTCGGCAGGCTATTACATCGATCTCATGTATCCGGCATCAGACCACTACCGCGCAGATCCGATTCCCGCGGATAGTACGCTTACACCCGAAGAAGCCAAACATGTCTTGGGAGGCGAAGCCACGATGTGGGGCGAATGGGTAAGTCCCGAGACCATCGACTCACGCATCTGGCCACGCACAGCCGCAATCGCCGAAAGGCTTTGGTCGCCGCGGACCGTCGTGGATATTTCAGACATGTATCGCCGACTGAACGTGATAAGTTTGCAGTTGGAAGAGTTAGGACTCGACCATAAGCGAAATCATGATATGTTGCTGCGCCGCCTTGCGCGCAGTGAGGACATCGTTCCCCTTCGAACATTGGCATCCATAGTTGAGCCCGTCAAGGAATACCGCCGGTATCAGGTGCGGCCGCAGATGATGCTCAGCCCGTTGACCGGCCTGGTGGACGCAGTTCCGCCGGATAGCGATGCTGCTCGCAGTTTCACATTGATGGTTGACGGATTGCTCTCAGACGCTCCGCGCTTTCAGCTCTACCGCGAGGAGCTAAACAAGGTTCTCGCAGACTGGCATGACTCAAGTGTGACGCTTGAACCGATAATCAATCGCGCGCCCGCGTTGGAGGAAGCCAGGCAGCTCGCCAGAGACCTTTCCGACATTGGAGATACTGGGCTTGAGGCAATCTCTTACCTGAAGCTTGGTAGTGCGCCAACGATCCAGTGGCGAGACGCTCAACTGGCGAAGCTGGACGAGGCTGCGAAACCAAAGGCCGCCCTGGAATTCGTGATTATTCCGAGCGTAAGAAAGCTGGTTGTAGCAGCAGCGGAGCTACCACAACTGAAATCGATGACCGCCAGCGATTGGAATAGACGAGTAACGACTCTGGCGAGTCCTCCAAAGAAGTAGTTTTCCTGGACTAGACTTCGCCACTATGGACCTTTCAGTAAACCGGATCTGGGTAAATATGACGGAGATGCAGATCTGCTACTGATAAATGTAGGACAACCACCCGTTCTCATGCGCAACGACGGTGGAAATAAAAACCATTGGTTAGGCGTTAAACTCGCGGGCACAAAAAGTAATCGCGACGGCATTGGTGCGAAGGTTACGGTGACCGTGGCAGGAGTGCATAGAACCCGGCAACTCCTGGGTGGGACGAGCTATTGCTCAGCATCAGACGGCCGTGTGCTATTCGGAATGGCAGCCAGCTCCAGGGTTGATGATCTAGAGGTTAGGTGGCCGAGTGGTAAAGTCAGCACTTTAAAGAATGTGGCGCTCAATCAATACATCACTGTCAAAGAGAAATAAAGTCAATTAGTGATCGTGATCAGAACGCTGAAGGCAGGAGGGGCTTACCTCTATTCCAAAGCGACTACTTATTAGTCGAACTGCTCTTCACAATGCCTTCCCCTTCAACCACCTTGATATAATCATTGACTGGTGGATTGCTCAGCCTGTCGACTTTCCCGCTTGGCCAGCGAACCTCAACGCTTTCGATTTTCGTCGCCGTGCCAACACCTAACACTTCACGTGGATCTTGCGAAGACAGGTAACTACCGCCGGCGGTTTTCAGACGGCTCCGTTTGATTCCGCCTGCTTGCCAGGTGATCACTGCGCCTATTGCTGCAGAATTACTTTTCGTTGCGACAAGTTGGATACCGAGCCAGTTGTTTTGGTTACCACCGTTGTTGCGCAGCAGGACGGGCGCTTGGCCGTTACTCGAGATGAGCACGTCAGTGTCGCCGTCGTTATCGAAGTCTCCGAGGGCCAGGCCTCGTCCTGAGAAGTCTCTGCCAAAGACTGCGCCGGATTGCGCGCTGACGTTGCGGAATGCGCGGGCCGTATTCTCGAATATCAAGAGCGGCTCCTTGTATCTCACGCGCGAATTGCGCATCTCGACGAAATCGTCCGGGTGACCATTGACCAGGAACAAATCCGGATCGCCGTCATTGTCATAATCGAAGAACTTCAAACCCCAGCCGCTTAGCATCTGCGTGGCCGGCGCGATTTCGCCAGGCTGGTCGATGAAAGTCAAATCCTTTTCGTTGTGATACAGGCTAAAGAACTCCTGATCGATGTTGGCGACGAAAAGATCTTGCCAGCCGTCGCCATCATAGTCTGTCGCATCCACACCCATCCCTGACCGAGGCTTCCCGGCGTTGCTATAGCCGACCCCAGCCGGCAGACCGACTTCCTCAAATTTCCCGCCACCCTTATTGATAAAGAGAAAGTTCTGAACTGTGTCGTTAGCGACGAAGAGATCCATCAGCCCGTCGTTGTTGACATCCGTCGCGACTGCCCCGAACGACTTGCCCAACGAATCCGCAATTCCCGATTCCCTACTTACGTCAGTAAAAGTGCCGTTGCCGTTGTTGTGAAAAAGGCGGCTCGGTGTTGGCTTGTAGTAACGTGGAATGCAGTAGTAGCGCCGGCTCAAATCGTCAGTGCACAGGACGTTGAGTGACTTGTCGTAATGGACGAAGCTCGAGACAAAGAGATCGAGCTTGCCGTCGTTGTCATAGTCGAACCAAACGGCGCAGGTGGACCAGCCTGGCGCGGCCACACCGGCCTTCTGGCTCATATCCGTAAACGTCCCATTTCGACGGTTATGATAGAGGATGTTTCGTCCGTAGCTGGTAACGTAAAGATCCTGCCAGCCGTCGCCATCGTAATCACTCGCGGCCACGCCCATACCGAAGCTTCCACCTGCCACGCCGGCTTTCTCGGTGACGTCGGTGAATGTTCCATCGTGATTATTATGATAAAGCGCGTTCTTGAGCGGTTTTGCCGGAGTAAAAAAATCGGACGTTCCGCTATTGACGAAGTAGATATCCATCCAACCATCGTTGTCATAATCGAAGAAGGCGCATCCGGCACCGACGGTTTCAGGCAGATGACGCTCAGGTGAATGGGCACTATTGTGAATCCAGGTAAGGCCGCTGTCTTTGGCCGCCACCTCTTCAAAGGTAACAACAGACTTTGCCGGCCCAACTCTCCACTCAACCGACGGCCCGGCTGAATAGCGGAGCGGCAAGACAGCTGCAAGAACAATAGCTGATTGAAGAACGATGGTCCCGAGATACACGACTATTTCACCGCGAGTTAGTTCATTCTAAACGCCCTGGTTGCTGTCTAAAACTCTCGAAAGACATTCAGCGGGGACTTGGAGTAGAAGGCAAGCCAGGATTGCCTTCCTTTTGGTGTGTCTTGCCGGCTTGTTTCAACTTCTCGACTATTTGCATCTCTTGCTGAGCGCGCTCGGGATCCTTCAGTCGGGCATAGAGCACAGCAAGGTTATAGTGTGCTCTGGGGTCATTGGGATTGAGGCTCACGCTCAATTCCAGCTCTGCCTTAGCAAGTGGATAATTCTTTAGCTTCAGATAGCTTGAACCAAGAGCAGCGTGTGGAAAAGAAAAGGAAGGTACGAGTTGAATCGCCTTTTTAAGGAGCTCTACCGCGCGTTCGTCCTCGTTCTGCTCCTGTGCGATTAGACCCAGATAATAGAGTGTCTCGGGAACGCCGGCGTCCTTCGCCAGACTCTTCTCGAGCCACTCGCGCGCTTCAGGGTATTTCTTCTGTTCCAACAATGCGTAGCCTAGAGACATCTGCGCTTGTGCACTGTCCGGCTGGAGTTCAAGAGAGCGACGAAAAGCCTGCTCAGCCGCGGGGACATCGGGCTTCTTGAGCCAGGTGTTACCCAGGGCCAGGAAATAGGTCGGTTCGTCAGGTTTAAGTCTGATGGCCGCCTGCAACGAGACGTTAGCCTCTTCGTAAAGACCGGCTGCGGCAGAGACGAGCGCAAACCTATAAAGAGTTTCCGGCGAGGAGGCAACAAGCTTACGAGCCCGAGAGAGATAGACCAATGCGTTTTTTGCATCTCCTCTAAACTGGGAAACCTGCGCCAGGCCGAGCACCGCGTCCGTATCTCCGCTCTGCTTGCTCACCGCGAGTTGATAACTCTGTTCGGCCTTGTCTACGTTGCCCTTCTTCAGGTAGGCATCGCCCAGCAAAACGAGTAGTGGTCCCGAAAGCGCCTCTGGCTGGCTGGTATGCTCCAGAGCTAGAAGAGCTTCGTCTAGCTGTCCCCTCGCCAATAGCGACCGCGCAACTCGCTCGAGCGCCTCAGGGTGACTGGGATCCAAACTAAGCACGCCTTTCAATTCTGAGATTGATTTCTCCTGTTCGCCTTTGAGCAAATAAAGGTATGCCAGATTCATGCGGGGCCCGATCAAATGATCGTCAATGCTCACGGCACGCGCGAAGAGCGACTGAGCTTCATCTAGCTGCCCTTGTTGCGCCCGAATCGTTCCGAGCAGATTCAGGGCCAATGCATCATTCGGCCTGCTCTCGAGAATGCGTGATAGTTGTTGTTCCGCCTCACTAATTCGCTTCTCGCTAATGAGCTTTGCTGCACGTTCAAGCCGTTGGTCAAGGCTAATTTTTTGGGCGAAGCCACTCACTGGATTAAAGAGAATCATGAGGAGCAACAGGACTGCCATACAAAAATCCAGACGCGCCAGTTTGGTATTTAGACAAACGCCAACGCGAAGAGTAAACGACCTCTTTCTTCTATGAAGAAATCGGAAGCGAAACAATGAACAGGGTTCAAAGCTAAACTTCATCTCTAAACCTTTTCTATCTTTGCCGTAACCCGCCAAACTTCTAACTCACTCTCAATTCAATGATGAGTTGCCGGCAGCGTTTATTGCGAGACCCGCTCTTTTGAAGGGTTTCCTGTCGACGATGCCCTGAGCTTCCTTGACGGTCAAAATCTTGTTTACGTTTTCGTCTTTAATCGTATCAATCATTCCACTCGGCCAACGAATTTCAATGAGGTCTATTTTAGTACGGCGCTCAAGGCCAAAATGCAATCGCAAGTCACTTTGCGAAATGTAACTATCGCCGCTGCGCACCTCATCTATTTGTGTCAGATCCCCGGAGACTATCTTGATCCTTGCGCCAATTCCGTCCCGATTACTCTTAACTCCAATTGTCTTGATGAGCACGGAATTATTGGCATTACCGCCATCATTGCGCAAGAGTTCCGGGGCCCCGTCCAGGTTGTTTATGACAACGTCAACATCACCGTCATTATCCATATCGCCAAACGCAACTCCACGCCCTACGCGCTTCTGCAAAAAGGGCGCGCCGAGTTCAGCGCCTTTTTCAGTGAAGGTCCCATCTCGATTGTTTTTATGAACGAAGTTACGTTGTCGATACGTTGGGATCTGCGGGTAAACGTGGCCGTTGGCGACGAATATATCAACCCAACCGTCGTTGTCATAATCGAAGAACTTGGTACCCCAACCAACGTAAGGAAGACTCGCCGCGGCAACCTTAGCAGCATATGAAACGTCAGTGAAAGAATTACGGCCATCGTTATGGTAGAGCGTGTTGTAATCGTCGTCGAAGTTGGTTACAAATAGGTCTAACTTTCCGTCATGGTCGTAATCGCCTACCGTCACACCCATGCTGCCCTGTTCGCTGCCGTTCTCGTTCACGGCCGTGCCGGAGGTAAAACCCAGGTCTTTGAAGGTGCCGTCGCCGTTATTGTGGTAGTAAAAATTCGGCGTTGAGTCGTTGGCCACATAAATATCAATCAAGCCATCCTGATCAAAGTCGCTGCCAATGACGCCCATTCCGTAGTAGCCCTCCGGATCTGCCACACCGGCTTTTTTGGTTACGTCGGTGAAGGTGCCGTCCCCGTTATTGTAAAAGAGTGTGTCACCGTCCCCGGGCAACCCTCTGGGACCACATTGCACCGGTACTCCTTTGTACTGGCATAATTTGCTCTTACCAAACTCCGGTAGCTTATTGAAGTCGAAAGCGACGTAGTTGGCGACGAAGAGATCGAGGTGACCATCGTTATCGTAATCCACGAAGGCTGCGCCGGCAGACCATCGCGGATCGCCAACCTGAGCCTTTTGTGTAACATCGCTGAAAGTTCCATTGCCGTTATTCTTAAAAAGGTGATTTGGCCCTACGCAGGTGACATAAAGATCGTCGAAGCCGTCGTTGTTATAGTCCGCTACCGCTACGCCCATCCCCCAGCCGATGTCGCCCACCCCAGCCTTGTCCGTCACGTCAGTGAAACTGCCGTTGCCGCTGTTATGGTAGAGCACGCTCCTGGTTTTTCCATTCGTCTTCAAAAGGTCAACGGTAAGAGAGTTTACGAAATAGATATCCAGATAGCCGTCGTTGTCGTAGTCGAGCATTGCTACTCCGCCGCTCATAGACTCAACGATATATCTTTTCTCCGGCGTGGAAATGTGTTTGAAGTTTATTCCGGACTGCTCAGTGATATCGACAAAGCGAACGCCAGAGGGTTGATTACCAACCATGTAAGAGGCGACTAGCAAAAGTAATACAGGGAACGAGGCTATTAGCCAAACTTTTCTGATAGACAAGGCTGACTTACCTCTCAAGACTTTATTGATTCGGTTGATTACGTGCCTTCTCTTTAAGCTGTCTGGAGAGTTCCAGCTGGTTCTCGCCTTCGGTCTTGCGTCCGGCCGCGAGATAGGCCCTGCCTAATTGATAATGTACGTGAGGTTTGTCAGGCTCCAGTCTGGTCGCAATTTCGAGATTGTCGAGTGCTCCTTTGATATCGCCATGCTGGAGCAAAGCTTTGCCAAGCTCATAGCGCGCGTCGGCGAAATCCGGCTTGACCTGGACCACTTCTCGCATCACCCTGATGCCCTGCTCCGTTTGCTGCTGCGCAAGCAGAATGTAGCCAAGGTGGTACTTGGCTTGAAGGTCGTTCGGGTTCAACGTCAACTCTGCCTGGAATTCGTTGATTGCCTCGTCGAACTTCCCAAGTTTCAAGTAGATGACTCCCGCATAAAAATGCGCGAGAGTTACTTTGTGGTCGAGGGTGAAAGCCGTTCGTAATTCCCCAAGAGCCTTAGCGGTATCGCCCTGTCCGTAATATGCCTGCCCGAGTAGTATGTGAACTTCAGGGCTCTTGCCCCCGAAAGCAACCATGTGTTCGATAACCTGGTTCGCTGCATCCATCTTTTCCTGCTTAATCAGGGAGAGGGCAAGCGGGTAGTAGAGAGCCATCTCATTAGGCTTGGCATTGATTACCTCGGTCAAGTGCGTGGATGCCTCGAGATATCTATCCGTCATGAAATAGCTGAGCCCCAACAACTGTTTTGCCGCGAGGTTAGCCGGATGGTCTTTCAACTCTTTTTCCAGCGGCGGGACCGCGTCTTTGTATAATTCAGCCTTATAGCGAGCCAGTCCCAGATTAAACTGAAGGCCATCGAGTTGCGGATCCCACTCTGCGGCTAATTGGAACTGTTCCGCTGCCGCGCGAAAATCCTGTCGTTCCGTCCGCAATAAACCGATATTGTTGTAAGCAACAGCAATTAGCTTTGCATAAAGAGCAGCATCGCGCTGCAACGCTTCATTGGTTTGCGCGTTCAGCGCGTTCGGTTCGGCGATGACACCTTCCACAGTCAGCGACTGAGGAAATTTGTTTTGCTCGTCAGCGCTAGGTGTGTTGACAAACGCGCCCAGCTTCGCTTCATCCCGTTTGAAGGCTTTAGCTTTAAGGTCGGTCGCTAACTGTAATTCTTTCTGCCCCTCCTCCGCCCGACCCACCTTGAGTAAGGATTGGCCGAGCCGGAAGTGCGCGTTCGTTACCTGGTAGTCGTTGTGAGGAAAATCGGGATTTAGCGCGATGGATTTCTGGAGTGCCGCAATAGCTTGCTGGTACTTCCCCAGGCCCTGGTACGATTGGCCGAGGTAGAAATAAGGATCGGGGTTGTTTGGTTGAATTTGGGAGGCCTTTTGTAGAAAACCGATTGCCGTGTCCCACTTCCTCTCGAAAGTGGCAAGTATGGCTAGATAATAATTGGCAAGGTACTCGTCCGGGTGTTCTGTTAACTCGATCCTGAATTCGTCTGTTGCTTCATTCAGCTTAATCGCTCCATCCTTTAATAGATACGTAAGTCCCAAATAGTAATGCGCACGTGGAAAGTGGGGATCAAGAGCGACAGCCTTCTTGAACTCTGCTATCGCCTCGGGCAGGAAATCCATTTCTCGGTACGCGCGACCGAAGATGATGTGAAGCTGCGGCCGTTGGCCAAGTTGTTGTAGCATCCGATCATAAATCTTCTGTGCCGAGACTAACTGACGTTGCTTGAGGTAAGCCAATCCGAGGGTGTAGGCAATATCCTTATCTTCCGGTGCAAGTTTTAGCGCAGTCTCAAGCTCCATCGTAGATTTCGCAAAATTACCAAGCATGAAATAAGTCTTGCCGAGCATATGGTGAGCACCGACGCTCCCAGGGTTGATTTCCAGCGCTTTGGTTAGCGGTTCAAAGGCCTTTTGAAACTGCGCGGAATCGAAGTAAGCAATCGCTAAGTCGATCAAGACTTCCTGGGAGTGAGGATTGTAGGAAACCGCAGATTCGAGCGCCGTAACAGCAGCCTTATATTGCTTCTGTGCCAGATAGATTTTTCCGAGCTTACCGTATACCTCGGCCAGAAGAGCTGTGTATTCCGTCTCTGCTGCAGCCAGGTTACCAGTCTTTCGTTGCGCTTCAGCCGCCTCGTAATGTTGTCGAAGGGAATCCTGGGGAGATTGGAAAACGATCAGCAGAAATAAAAGCGGGAGAAAGATAGAACGTAAATACATTATTACCCAGCTTCTTTGTCTTCAAAATCGAGACGGAGGGCTTAAAACTTACAACCCTCCGTCTTGTGTTCAGCTAGGCTGAAATATATCAGAAACTGAGCTTTATCCCGAACTGAATCTCCCGCGGTCCACGGCTGCCGCTGATGTGCCCAAAGTTCGTGTTTGTAGATTGGCCAAAGTTCGGATCTGTAGCAACATTTTGGAAGGACAGGTTGGTATCAACTCCATTGAAATTGGTGTGGTTGAAGGCATTGAACATCTCAGCGCGGAGCTGAAGTCCAAGGCGCTCGCGCATCTTCCAGTTCTTTACCAGAGAGAAGTCAACGTTCTTGATGCTGGGAGCACGGATAACACCACGTCCGAGGCTTCCGCTCTGCCCGACGCCAGGTAATGCGAAAGCCGCCGGGTTCAGATAGAGTGTTTTGTCACTTGTATGAAGGTAAACGGGTACCCCCGGAACAAGGTTAGGCCGCTGCGTAGTGCCGCCAGCCGCCAACCCGAGGGTATTTGCGCCCGATATGACATTCAGCGGCACGCCACCAAAGTAAGAGACAATTCCGTTGAGTTGCCAATCACCCAGAATCTGACTTGCTGCGGTTCCCCACTTTTGGAAGGAGGGCAACACGTAAATTGCGTTCCCGACGAATGACTGCCTGCGGTCAAGGTCGGCGTCACCACGGTCAAGATCGTAATTGAACGGATCGGTTACGGCGTTGGTGTAAGACTCTATCGGAACATTACTGATGGTGTGCGCCCAGGTATAAGCTCCCTGGAAAGCTAACCGGCTACTGAATCGACGGTTAACCCAAACCTGGAGCGCGTGATACTTGGAATCGCCCGTGGACTCAGTCATGTTAATCGGTCCGATACCGCTTAACCTGCGATTCGCGTCGATTATCGGTTGAGTCGGATTATTGTCGCGGGTGGCTTGGGCGATTGCAAGTCGTGCACTTGGGACGACGTCATTGAAAGGAACAGAACGACGCCAGATGTGGAGACCATGGTTTCCGATATAAGAGACTTCCGCGACCGTATTCTTCAAAATCTCACGAGAGACAGTCAGATTCCACTGCCAGCTCTCCGGCGGGCGGAAGTTCACATCAGTAGCGTTGAAACCTGCCGCAGGATTTACACCTGCAACCGCAGTTCTTAAGCCGGGGTTAATGGTATCCATGCTACGACAAATCGGACAGTCAGCCAGACTCAAAGTGCTTCCCTGCCAACCTGTAGAGACCGTCTGAGTCCACGGGGGATTCTGGGCCATCCGCAGAATATCTTCGATGACTTGTGAACGGCTCATGTAGCGCCCGAAACCCATGCGAAGCGCGGTCTTGCCGTCGCCAAAGACGTCCCAGGCCAAGCCTACGCGCGGCTGGAAACCCTTCCTGTAGGTGTGGACGAGAGCGCGGGGTAAACCACCACCCCCGGGCTGAACCAGGGCTGTTCGGAAATCCGTGCCATTATAAAGTGAAGGAACGAAGTTGGTGATGCGATTATTGTTGGAGAAAGCCGGCGGAAACAGCGAATAGCGCAGACCCAGCGTAAGGGTAATATTTTTTCTGAATTTCCAGGTGTCATTACCATACGCTTCCGTATCTCGCCAGCGACCCTGCGAAAACTCCTGGGTATCAATCTCAGTATATTCAGTGATTGGCAGGTCTTTGAGCAGTATCTCCGCAATCGCATTACCTGTGCGGGAGTTGCTGTTCTCTATGAAGTAGAGACCACTGTTGCCATTGACTTGCTCATTCTTGACGTTGCGGCTGTAAAGTGCCCCGACTTTGATCTCGTGATTTCCCACCACCTTGGAGAAGTCGTCCTTCCAGATCAAAAGATCCTCATGGTTAATCCATGGCGCCTGATGCCACAGGGTGGTATACCCATCCGTTCCCCAGACAAGACTGGGATACCCAGCGCCTGGGTGTGGAAAGACGGTCGGGAATTTGGAGGTGATATCCCGGTTGAGCGCCTCACCTGCTGGATTGGTTGTGACGATAATGTCATTGCCCGCGCGTGAAAATTGGAACTCGTTTACCGAGGTTGAAGTCAACGTGTTCGTTAACTTGGCTGCGAAACTCCTGCTGGGTTGATCCCAATCCGAGGACACGGTCGGGAACGGAGAGTCGCCCCAAAAGTTGCCAGATGCTTGCCCGTGGGTCCATCCTTCTTTGATATAACGCACCATTAGGCTCATTTTGCTCGTGATATTCACATCACCGCGCAGGAGATCTTGACGCGTGTTTACTGGCTGCAGCGGCGCGGAGATCCAATTGGTACCGGTAGGGTCTGCAGGGTTATTGGGAAGCGGGTAGACCTGCAGTAATGCCAATGCGGCAGGGCTGAGCCGGTCGCTGGGAATTCTGTTACCGGGAAAAGGAAGTCCGGTTACAGGATCATGCGGCACAGGATCCGTATGGACTGAACCACTGAAATCCCCGACCTTCTCCTGCGCTGTCGGAACCTTGCCGCTAACAGTCGTGCCGCGTTTCTCACGACGCCACTCTTCTGACCAGAAAAAGAAGACTCTATTCTTGCCGCTCCAGATTTTATCGCCGCCCTCGCCAAAGCGTGGCAGGTAGACCGGTCCATTAAGATTGAAGCCATAGTTGTTGTAGCGTAGCGGTCCTTTTTCCTGGCCGGCTCGATTAAGAAAGAAGTCGGTAGCATTCAGCGCGTCATTACGCAGGAACTCAAACCCTGTGCCGTGAAACTCATTGCCGCCCCCTTTGGTCACAAGGTTGATAACGGCACCCTGCGCTTGACCATATTCAGCACTGAAGCTGTTGCGTTCAACTTTAAATTCTTTAATAGAGTCTATGGACGGAAATACCAGCAACGTCGCGTTTGAACCGACGTCCATATTGTTGACGCCATCGACCGTCCACATGTTCGCGTTTGATTGATTGCCGTTCACCGATAGATCCACATGGGAATCAAGTCCAGTTCCGCGGGTGTTTGTAGCGCCACCTCCGGCGCCATTCGTGGGTGAAACACCGGGCACCATCAGCACCAACTGAGAATAATTGCGTCCATCCAGCGGAAGCTCCGTCACCTGCTTCTCTGAAATGAGACTGTTCACATCGCCACTCCGTGTTTCAACCGGCGTGGCGTCGCTGGACACCGTGACAGTTTCGCTCACTTGTCCAAGCTCAAGATCTAAGTTGATTACCCTATTCTCACCAACGTGCAGGTCCACTGCGGGGGCAACCGTCTTCTTAAATCCTTGAGGAGCCGTGCTTACGGAGTAGAGGCCTACGGCCAAACTTTGAGCTGAGTAGTGCCCGTCGTCATCAGCCGTGACCGTGCGCGAGGCGCCCGTCCGCTCCTCAGTTATTACTACCTCAGCCTTAGGAACAGCGGCACCCTGAGGATCGCGCACATTGCCACTAATATTTCCCACGGTACTTGTCTGGGCATGCACCGCAGCCAGCAGACCAATACTCAGAAGGAACAAAACCACTTGAAGTCCAAGCCTCTTCGACATAACCGAACCTCCTCAGTGTTACGCTCTACGTACTGGCCGGAGAGTCATCCTTTAGACCGCATGCCTCAGCGAGCGAGTGCGC
>DASWDX010000021.1:0-7407 GCA_036395055.1 Pyrinomonadaceae bacterium
AATGGAGTGGCGAGAAACTTCTTAGCTACTGACAGGGCGTTGTCGTAGTTGATTCCTGACTGCACTGCTTTGTTGTATTCAGAGACAGCGCGGTTGCGCTCGCCTTTGGCGTCGTAAGCGTTGCCCTTTTTGATATGCGCCCAAACTTCGATCCACGAAGGTTTCAGGGTGCCGTTAAGCGAGGCATCAAAATTATCGAGTGCCGGTTGCCAGTTGCGCTGCTCGAGATAGAGGAGTCCCAGGTTGTAGTAGACCCATGAATTTGAACGATCCAACTTTAACGCCGCTTCAAACTGTTGCTGCGCCTCGGCGTAGAGCCCTTCCTTCATTTGCTCGATGCCGCGGCGCGCGATTATCGAGATGCGCAGGTCATCAGACATACGTAGGACTCTGTAGTTGGGATCGACGATAACTTCCAGTGGCTGGCCGTTTGACTCGAAATCAAAGTCTTCGCTCTTGCCTTCAATCTTTATCGTCGTTGTTTGATTGTCGCCTTCAGCCCGCAACATCAACTGTACCGGCATCCGCAGCGCATCCAATGTCTGCTTAACCGTGCCGCGAGTACGGAATTTTCCTGAACGCGTGCGAATGATCTGGTAGTCGACGCTAAACTCCGGCACCCCGGTTCCTTCGACCCACTGAGCGAAGAAGTAACGCAGGTTCTCCACCGCGACCTGTGAGGCTAACTTTTCGAAATCATCGATCGAAGCATTCTTGCCACGATGCTGCTTGAGGAAGTCGTGCAGCAACCGATCGAATTTTTCTTTCCCCATGCTTTCACGCAGCATACGAAAGACCATTGCGCCTTTGTGGAAGACAATCGATTGATAGGCAGCTGATTGATCGTCCAGGGCGTTTGGCGCTCGCGCTATCGATGCGGTCTGTTCAAACGTAAGGGCGCGTTCCTGTTGCTCCCGCTGCGCCGCTTCCAGCGCACCGCCTGTCAAACTGGATTCACGAAACGCGAAAGCGCTCCACTCGGCCAGCCCCTGCGAAATCCAGGCATCATCAAAAGATTTCAAGCCCACCGTCTGGCCCCACCACTGATAAGCCACTTCGCGCTGGAGTTTCTCTTCAGGCATCGGACGAGAAGAGTCGAATAGTTTCGAGGCCAGAAAAATAATTCCCGGTCCCGAGTAAGTATCCAAACTTTCATCGTCAACCTGGGTCACTACCAGGCGAGTGCCGAAGATTGGAGCGCCATACTGTTTTGAGTAAAACTCCAACACCTGGCCCATAAGCTCCGCGTATGCATTAATGCGACCCTCGCTGCCGGGTTTCGCGTAAAACTGAATCTCGTAATTTCCAAAGTGCAGATTGCGATTGATGTATTGTCCGGCAGCGAAGTTTCCGATCAGGACCGGTTGGCGATGAACGAAGTGGAAGCGCGTGGCGCCCTCCTTCGGGGAAGCCTGCGGAGTAACCGGGTCGTCACTTGTTCCGGCAACCTGCAAACCGGTGGGCACAATTAACGTAATGTCAGACGTAGCGCGATCCGCGGCGTAGTCGTGAAAAGGAAACCAGCGCGAGGCATACATCAAATACGAGCCTTCCGGGCCAACATAAGCCAGCCGCTTGGTGGCCAAAGGCCCACCCTCAGGCGACAGCAACGCACCACTCCAGCGAAAGCGAAGCGTGACCGGCTGATTTGCCGGCACCACCTGACCGAGATCGACTCTGATGCTTGGTCCAAGCGCCCCTACGCCAACGGCATCCTGAACAAAGCCGCTCAGCGGCCTGCCGTCGCGATCGATGCTCTCGACGTGCAGGGAGCCGTTGAGTTCGAATACTAGTGATCGTGTTGATTCCAACGGAATGACGGTCACGTCAGCGCCGGCTCGCAACATGTGTTGGTCAGGAATCAGTTGAGCTTCAATACGGTAGTTGGTGACATCGAATCGAGTGGCAGCCTGCTGCGGCGCCGGTTGTTGTGCGTTTGCGATTGTCGCAATGCCGGCAAACGTGACCAGCATTAACAACAATTGTGTTGGCCGGCAGCTTTGTGCCGGTCTCGGCTTGCGGGCAGGAACGCCTGTTGTACTGGAAATTAGCTGGGGAAAGGTGGGCCTGAATATCTTCATTTTATCTCTGCTTTTGTTGGTAACGCTTCCTTGAGTATACAACCGCCGGTGCTTCCAGAATAGCACTCCGACCGCTGGTTTCGCGGCACGCGCCCGCATGATTCCAGGTTCGCCTGTGCGACAGGATTGGAAGCTTTCGGCGTCGGGATTTTGGATGGTAAAGAGTTGCGGGCGGTTGGCTGAGAGGCAGAGTCTGCCGCGCGAATTATGAGAATTCACATGCGGAAGGAGACGCAACGGTGGAGCTTACAGCTCTAAGCTAATCTCATAAGACCCCTTTTTAGCCAATTGGGAGGGGATGTAAAACTGATTGAGATAATGGCGCAACGGGGGAATCTCGTCACGAAGGTCGACTTGCCCTGTTATTGGAGAAGTCTCTCAGGATTAATCAGGCTTCAATCAAGTTTCACTCAAGGCTTGGGGCTGGGTATAGCCACGAAATCCAATTCTTTCACGTCATCATTAACAACCGGCAAAACCTTATCAATTGGCTCAAAAGTTAAACCATCTCGGGAAGGAATGATTCGGTAACTGTGCAGCGATGACAATGGGGATGATGGCGCGACGGTGAATGAGTAGTTTCCCTTTTCGTCAGTCGTAGACGCCAGCACTGCGCCCTGTGGACTGATGAGCACAATCACAACATTTGCGAACGGATTACCGCCGGCGTCCTTCACTCGGCCGGTGATCGTAACCGTCGCACGTGGTGGCTTATCCATTTTTTCAACTGGCGAGGCGTCCAGCGAAGGCGTGGAAGCCGGCGCGGAAGGCGACTCGGGTGTTGGTGTGGCCGATAACTCTGGTGTTGCCGCCGCGGCGGACGGCGTTTCCGGGGTAGGGCTGGGAGTCGGTTCCGGCGTCGCTTCGGGCGCTGGAGTTGGTGATGTTGGCGCTGGCGACGTTAAAAGCGGAGACTGCTGTGGTGAAGATGATGGCAGTAAAGATTCTGGCGGCGTAGTCTGTGGTGTTACGGCCGACGGATCCGGCGAAGGTGTCGCGGAGGGGGTTGGCGAAGCATCGACTCCCGGAGTCTCGGGCAGCACTGGAGTCGCGGACGGCGCACTCTCCGTGGACGAGGTTGGCTGAGCGATCGCTTCACTTGTTTTATCCGGCGTGTTATTCGCCGCTGGTGCTTGCGCGCTTAACGACAAGCCGGAGGCTGGACCAATTCGTTCTTCAAGCCCGTCCAACGACCCGTTGACCTTCCGGTAGAGTTGCTCTATTACCACGCGGCGAACGGGATCAGACTCACCGTTGTTATAGCTCTTGATATAATAGGAGAGCGCTTCCGTCTTTTTGTCCTGACGTTCGAGAGCGGCCGCGAGATGCCACAAAGAAGTGCGCGCCGCCGGCGTGCCTTCCGGAAGGATGGTGATGGCGCGTTGCAAATGTTCCACCGCTCCATCCAGCTTGTCCTGATTGAACAGCGCCCAACCGGAAATATCCTCAATACGGCCGCGCAAAAGATTAGACAAAATATTACGAGGCGCCTCGGGAATATCCGGCGTGCCTCCGGCAGCGATGGCCCGAGCACGAATCAGGCGAAACTCATCAGCCTGTACTGCCAGCGTAAGGGCAGGAACATCCATCCCGCCATTGGCGCTGTTTCGCGCCGCTTCGGCAAGTTCATAAGCCATCTGGAAGCCAACCCCTCTCTGCAGCAACCGGCCCGCCACATAGAGTTGACGGAAGACCCGCGCCGCATCGTCGCCTGAGGCAAACTCCATTGCTGCCGCCGTCGCGCGCTCCTCGTCGATCGTTCCTCCGTTAGTTTCCTGGTTGGTCAGCGTTGCAAACGTCAACAGCGCTTTAAGAAGTTTCGCGTTGTTCTCGGTGTCGGCAGCCACTGACTGAAAAATACTTGCCCGCCGCTCCGGGGCCAACAGATCCATGAAGTTGACGGCGCGTGCGGCAGCGTGCCCGCCGAGCTTTGTTTCGATCTGGCCATCTTTCAAGCTGAACGACTGGACAAGTATCTCCGCGGCTTCATCGTAGAGTCCGGAAGCCGCCAGTACGCTCGCCAATTCATAATCGAGGGTCGGAAACTTTCCATATTGTCTCGCGAAACGTAGCGCGCGTTCAGCCTCCAGCGGTTTCTTTTGTGCTACCAGCGCGCGAGCCAAAGCTACTTGCGCCCAAGTGTATCTGGGTTCGATTTCCACGGCCTTGGATCCCAGGCTGAGCGCGAGATCTCCCTCGTTGTGTGCGGCAAACCAATAGGCAGCGCCAGCAAGCAAATTCAGGTTTCGCGGATCGGCCTGAACAGCCTTTTCAAGTTCGCCCTTCGCCTCATCAGTGTGACCGAGATCGAGCAGCGAAAGAATCAATCCGGTGCGCGCTGCTTTGTCTGTAGGTTCAGCCTCGAGTTGTTGGCGATAGATCGCGAGTGCTTCTTCTGATTTTCCAAAGGCGCGGTCGAGATCGGCCAAACTGCGACGAGCTGCTTTGGCATTTGGATCGAGCTCTAACGCTCGTTTGTATTCCGCAGCCGCCTCCTCGAGCCGCAACGAAACGTGCAGTGCCCGACCGAGACCCTGATGGGCTTCAGCGAGTTCGGGAGCAAGCTGCACCGCCCTGGTTGCCAGTCGCGCTGCCTCAGGTCCCTGTTCAGTGCTGATATAAAAGGCTGAAAGGGCCACCAGCCGCTTTGGATCATTCCCGAATTTTGCCTCGACTTTCTCAGCCGCCTCCAACGCCGCCGCGGGCTCGCCACGCAAATAGAGGTTCAAAGGAATTTGAGAAATCACTCCGGAAAATAACTTTTCTGAAGCCTCGACTGGAGCGACGGCAATGGCCAGCATCAGTTGTTCAATACCACCGGCGCTGTCGCCCTTTTTTAGTCGCTGATCGCCAAGACCTGCATGGGCGCTAACCAGGAGTTCGGTCGCCCGGCTCTTCGACTTGGAATCAGGATGCTTTTCGAGGAACGCTTTCAGCGCCGCGACACGTTCTTCAAGCGGCTTGGAGAGCGTCACTTCCACTTCTTCTGACTCGTCTTCATCGTCGACGCTCATGCTCGGTTTGTTGGTTTTTGCTGAGGCTCTTTCATTACGGGTTCCGAGGATTCTAACCCTGGTTGGAAGGGCTTCAATTGACGCGGGAGTTACTAAGGGCCCTACGTGAGCTGAGGCTTGGTCAGTCGCCGGCGGACTTGCGGTCGAAGCTGCAGAGGGCGGGCTGTCCAGCTCCTCGACGCTAAACGCCAATTTCTGTCCGAGCGAATTCACAAAATGTCGCACACCTGCATTTATTGCTTCGCTGAATTGACCGGCGTCAACCAGCGCGCGCATGTGTTGGCCCATTTCACCCAACACACCCTCAGGCAAATCGCTCTGAACTGACTTACTAAACTGCGTGAAGGACGTCTTCTCGTTAACCGCCACCACCAGCAGCAAACTCTTTCTTGCGCTGATGCGAGCGCCGATTTTCCAATCCATCGCAAGCTGTCGCGAGAAATCGAAGATGTCCTGGCCGTCAGTCGACTGGACCGTGGCGATGTCAAATTCGATCCCGGTTTTTAGCTTGATATTCGCAAGGACGTTTTCCAGCTGCTGCCGTGTCTTTTCATCTACAACTCCGGCAAAGTCATTAACATGACCTGTTGGCGCCGGTATTTGTTGCTTCGTCTGTGCAAATTGCTTCACACCGAGCGACAGGAAGAGTGCCGCGCTGCAACAGAAAAGAAGCACCCACTGTAGCTTTCGCCGATCTGATAATCTCATTCTTTCAACACTTTCAGGGTTCAGATCTGATTGATGTCAGGGGAGAATGCGCCGCGTTTGCCCCGAACGAGCACATTTTAGTTTTAGGTAATGGGTCAATTTGAATCCTGGTTCGGCGGACCTAACGCATGCTGAGGGTTGAAACTGAACCATTAACTAGTTTTATCTAAATAGAGACGCTCGGGAGGGCCATGATAACATCGCGTGGCTTTTGTCGGCGAACAGAACTTCATATCAGCCGCGGAAATCGAGCGCCGGATTAGCGCGGAAGATACGAAGATCAGTACCACCTGCGGTACCGGGTGGGTCCAACGAGCATTACCCGCCCGCTACCGCAGGGGGTTCTGACAGACACGATCCCGCGTTTATCCGCTTAAATCCGCGGCTAAGGTTGGTTCTGTAATGTTTCTAAACTGTTTTTGGAGGTTGCAGTGAGCGAACTCGACGAGGCATGGACCCTTGCGCTGGCCGAAGCCGAAGGGCGCGCGCGGGCGGCGGGACGGACCGATGTCTCCGAGTATTTGGCGCTGCGCAGCGCTAATGATCTTACAAGGAAGATTGCCAGTGACTGGCTCTTAGGTCTGTTCGTGAGGGCCGCCGGTGAAGCGAACCGCGCCGGCGGCGCTATAAACATTTCAACTGAGGATGCGCATCGGTTCAAAGTTGGCAATGCCAGCATGGTTGGTAAGCGCTTGAATCTGGCAAACGGCGTGCGCGTGCTCACGGTGGAAATAGGTTGGCCGCGCGCGCCACGTGATGGGTTCATTCGTGGCGGCGGTTTGGCTTGCGGCAATATCAAACACCGCGGGATAAAATCTGCAAATGAAGAGCTCCGGCTGGTCTTGAGGGCCAATGGCACCCCGACCTGGATCGCGGAGGGAAAACACGGAATGCAACTGGAGCTTCATGGTGAAGATATTAAAAAACACATTGCACTCCTGCTGGATGATTCACGAAATCAGCGTTCTTAACCATTTCCGCTAACCGGTGCACGTTTTCGAATTACGCCGACGACCAAAATTAATCAAACCCACCTAAAACGGCCGGAGATTTCAGTTTTTCGGTTCGACCACACCAAGGTTACCATCTCCTCACCTTGGGCACAGTGCTTGCCAAGTAATGCTGTAGCGTGACGCTCGGTATGACAAGTGTCCCCCATTACGAGCGTAATCAAACGAGGTTGGCCAGGAGCGGACCGCACGAACTGCAACAGGTTGGTCAACTCGAAAAGAGATTTAAGGAGGGTACTGATGACGAACCGACGCACACTGAAGTTTTCAATTTTCGCGGCTGCGATCCTGGCGCTGTGCTTGCCGGTGCTGGCAGCCGCTCAAGGTGGTTACGGCTATCCGGATTATGGTCGCAACCGCAATGGCAATTACGGTCGCTACGATGAACGCTATCTAAAGGATTCGATTCAGAGGCTGGATCGACTCGCAAAGAATTTCGAAAGAGATCTTGACCGTGATTTGGATCACAGTCGCGAAGATGGCACGCGCCATGAAGATCGGGTCAACAACGAAGCGCGCGATTTTCGTAATGCAGTTGGGAATCTGAAATCGCGTTTCGGCAACGGGCGCGAGTTGAATCGAAGCGTTGATGAA
>DASWDX010000022.1:0-11634 GCA_036395055.1 Pyrinomonadaceae bacterium
GACATAAGCTTAGCGAATGAACGTGAAACTGCAAACATCACAGTATTAGCCCAAGGGTTCTTCAGACCGCTAAAAAACTCATTCGGGTCTTTCATCAACCGGCGGCGTGTCGTTTGGAAGGCTCGCCGTGTGTCTCGCCACGATTTGCCAGTTCTCATTTCGTTTCATCCATACATTTGTGATGCATAGTTGCCTTTTGATCTCCATTCCCTCAAATGTCGCTTCCGCTGACATACGATAGCTGGAAACTGCAGTATCGCCATAAACGCGGATTTTTAGATCATTCTTATCGTATTTGTCGACGACCGCCTTCTCCGCCGCGGCGCGGATCTCTGTCATCACGGCGGGCTTGTCAACGCAAATGCCGATCGGTGCTGTAACCATGATGTCGTCAGCGTAAATTTGATCGAGTGCCTGAACATCAACGCGCATCTCCGTCTGCGTGAGTTCCTCCTCCAGGCGACGTATTTCCGTTTCGATCGGGTTCATTGGTTTATCTCCCCTTTTCTCGGTTAGCATTTATCTCGCTGCAGGCTGTGGCTTATTGCTCCCCCACCGGCCTTTCAATAGAATCTCGGCGATTTTCCTGCATTGGCTCGACGACAATCGACTATACGTTCGGGCCAAGAGGAAAGTCCTTCCGGAGTTCGGAAAAGTTTCGGAAATGCTACAGACCCAGATCGGCACATATTCATGTTCTGGCAGGCCCAAACGTGCTACGAATTCGGTCTTTTTCGCGTAGATACGCGCGAACGTCAACTTTTGCTGCGCGGCCAAGTTGTGCCGCTCACACCTAAGGTTTTTGAGGTACTTCTGGCGCTACTCCAACACAGCGGACATATCCTCACAAAAAATGAGTTGATGAACCTTGTCTGGCCTAACACTGCCGTTGAAGAAGGAAACGTAGCCCGCAACATTTCCACTTTAAGGAATGCGCTCGGTGAGCAACCGCGACAACATCAGTACATCGAGACAATTCCCTGGCGCGGCTATCGCTTCGTCGCAACCGTGCGAGAGGTGCCCTGTAGTCAGTCCAGTCCGGCGATCGATTCACTGGCGGTACTGCCTTTCGTGGCTGTTAATGATGATCTGAAAGACGCGTATCTGGGCGATGGATTAGCCGAGACTCTAATTACCTTCTTAGCTAAGCTAACTAATCTGCGAGTGATATCACGTAACTCGTCGTTCAGATACAGAGGACGTGAGACCGATGTGCAAACTATAGGACGTGAACTAAAGGTGCAAGCTGTGCTAATGGGCCGAATCGCGCAGATGCACGATATGATCTCGATCAGCCTTGAGTTGGTGGATTGTCACGACGACCGCCATCTCTGGGGTGCGCAGTACATTCGCAAACCTTCGGAGCTTTTCTCGGCGCAGGAAACAATCGCGCGCGAGGTTGCTCAGACGCTGTCTCTGGAACTCACCAGTCAGGAAAAGCAGTTGCTGGTAAAGCGTCACACACGCAGTAACGAAGCCTATCTCTTCTACTTGAAGGGCCGCTATCATTTTAACAAGCTCACTCCGGACGGCGTACAAAAGGGAGCCAAATACTTTCACCGAGCCATCGAAAATGATTCCAATTATGCTTTGGCTTACGCTGGCCTTGCCGATTGCCACAGTTACCTGGCGCATCGTGATGAGGCGAAGGAAGCAATACTCAAAGCCCTTGAATTGGATGAGAATCTCGGCGAAGTGCACGCGTCTTTAGGTTTCTTTAAATTCCTTTATGATTGGGATTTTGCCGGCGCCCAGTGCGAGTTCGAACTCGCGCTCGCACTAAGCCCTCACTATGCGGAGGCTCATCATTGGTATGCCATCTACCTTGCTAATCTCGGGCGTCATAGACAAGCCGATAAAGAAGCAAAACGAGCAGTCGAACTGGATCCTCTTTCACTTTTGATGAACATGACGGCGGCGCTGAATTTGTATCTGGCGCGGGAACACGACGGGGCAATCGAACAGCTGCGAAAAATAATCGATATGGAACCTAACTTTCTTCCGGCTCGCAGCGTGATGGGAAGCGTCCTTGTGCAGAAGGGTTTGTACGAACAGGCGATGAGTGAATATCAAAAAGTCTCGGAGTTGATAAAGGGCGCCACGCCGGCCGTCGAGGCTTCAGTCAAAGTGATCATTGCACACGCTTATGGCAGGTGGGGCAAGCGACATGATGCAATGAAGTTAGTCGAAGAAGTCGTTACCTCCGGCGCAGGATCGCCGTATTTGATCGCCGGAGTCTACGCTGCATTGGGTGAGTGCGATCTCGCATTCGAGTGGCTGAACAAGGCATTTGAACAGCATGATCTTCAGTTGGTTAGTTTGAAAGTAGATCCAAGTCTCGACGGGTTGCGCGACGATGCTCGATTCAATGAACTTACGCGGCGTGTAGGACTGCCGGGGGCATTTTTCTGAAACTGCTTGTGGCGGCAGAGAATGCTCCCAGGGAGTATTTATTAACCCACAAACCGGAAATCTCTATTAATTCGTCGTCCTAAACGAGGGAGACTTACACCGCGGCAGACTAAGCTGATTGGCACGACCGTAATTGTTTGGTGTTGGCGCGAACAATGCGCGAACATCGAGCAGCCGAAAACAGCCCAAACTATCCTACTGGGTTCTAAATCATGTATGACGTAAGCCCCTGATCTTCAGTGATATCCGTCGATTTTCAAACCGTTTCCGCGATTCGGTAAGCGGCCCTGAAAAGGCCAGCGTCGGCGGTTCGATTCCGTCCCTGGCCACCAATACTTTCAATACCTTAGCGGTTCCGAAAAAGCGTGTAAGAATTTCTCGCGCGAACAATACGCGAACATCCGCTTTTTAAAATTTCACTTTTGGCGCCGCTCGTTCAAATAACTTCCACATTTCCCGCGTCGTTTTACTCATTCTGGCAATGTGTTGCCGCGCCAGCTTCGCATAGCGCTCCGTAATCTTGATATTCAAGTGGTCCAAGATCTTTGCCAGTCCGTAAGGATCGCCGCTCTTCATCATTCGCGATTTCCGAAAAGCTGATCGAGAGTTTCGCTATCAGTCAGCATATGTCTCATCGCCGACGAACAATACCTTAACTTTCCTTCGGACTGCACAACTGGAAGTCGACTATTTGCCACAGTATCCTCAACAACTTAGCGCCAGCCAAAAAGCGTGTAAGAATTCCTCGCGCGTACATACACGTGCATCGGTTATCCAAATTAGCCTCGCAGGTTGATTCACATTCCCCGCCTGTACTGCGGGCTAGCCATGTGTTGCCGCGCCAGTTTTGCATAGCGCTCTGTCATCTTGATATTTGAGTGGCCTAAGATCTTTGCCACCTCATAGATCGCCACCGTTCATCATGCACCATAGATTCGCTCTGACGTGGAGATCTCTCCTTTCATGTTCGCTTGGGGTATGAAAACTTTGTTAAGCTATTCATGAAGGTCGTGTATTAACTCCCAGTCTCGGGCACCGTCATCACTTCGAGCAGATGGCCGTTCGGATCTTCGAAATAGAAGCCGCGCCCACCACGGCGGGTGTTAATTTGGCCGTCACTGTGGCTGAAGGGGCCGCTGCCGAAAGCGACTCCCTTGGACTTGACCCGACTGAAAACCGCATCGAACTCAGCCTCGCTGATATGGAAAGCATAATGATGACTCTGTCCTGCCTTAGGATCGAACCCGGGTCCGCCCCATAGCTCGGCTTGGTCCGCGAAGGCAAACGTCAGGCTTTCGTTGATTTGCACCTCCGCGAAATGACCGCGCTTAACCGTCAATCCGAAGATCTCTGCAAAGAATTCGGCCGCGGCGATTTTGTCTCTCGCTGGCACGATCGTGTGGTCTAAGCGAATTGTCATTGTTCACGTCTCCAATCTCGGCGCCCCAAAGAACATAAACGGCGCCCGCCCCGTACGTCGTCATTGCTCGTCGTGTCGACTCTGACGCCCTGGACGCCGCCATCCCCAGCTGTTGCAGTTTCTGTTTTGCTCATCGTTAATCTCCTTTGGGTTTATCGCCTCGGCGAGTGGTAACCATCACACCATCAAGGCGCTTGACCTCTTCGCTGGTCGATCGTCACGTGCGTAGGTCAGGCTGACCTTGCTCGATTTCAATTGCTTCACCCGTGCGAGTTTCAACGCGTGCCGCTCGTGCACATCTTTGAGCAGCGCCTTTCCTCCTCCCAAAACAATTGGGTTGACTAACAACTGGAGTTCGTCAATCAAACCTGAATTCATGAGGCTGGACACCAGCGTGGCGCCGCCGACAACGTGCATGTGCTTGCCCGGCTGTTGTTTCATTCTCCGGATTTCTTCTATGTCTCGAACAATTCGCGTTGTCTTCCACTCGACCTTGTCCAGAGTTGTAGAAAGAACGATGTGCGGCGTCTTGTCGACCAGACGGGCATATTTAATTTCGTTTTTCGTCGCCGCCGCGCCACTGAACGGCAGAGGACCATCGGGATTGGCCAACACTGAGAGCCAGTACTGTTCGTAAGCCGGATACATCACTCGGCCCAAAATAAAAATGTCCACGTCGGCGAGCGTCTCAAAGAGTTCTCGCCACGTTTCTTCATCATCAGCCATCGCCCAATCCAATTCGCCATTTTGTCCTTCAATGAAGCCATCCACGGACACCTGCAGCGCCGCAATTATTTTTCTCATATCATTACCTCTCCACCGCCCCGGATTCAGCTCGCAGGATCGAATGATGTAGAGAGTGGTTGGCCAGAATGCGATTGAGATTCTTGCTGCGAACTGCTCTGGCCCAATTCTCAACCAGGTCGCGGATCACCGTTTCATCTGTTGTTTTGGACTGGTTCGTGCTCATTTTGGCTCTCCAATTCTTGAACTTCTCAGCCGTGTCTGCCCCTACTATTGAGTCAAGCGGCGCATGCGAGAACTGACATCAAGGAACGGTCTTTTCATGGCGCTGTGGTTGTGGTTGCCTTGCAGCGCGTGCGTTTGAATTGATCTGCGGCACCTCCGTACCTTCGTGCTTCATCAATGATCTACCGCATAGTGCAGCTGAACGATCCCGTTACCGATATCCTTAAAATCCAGGAGTCGCACTTCCTTGTACTTGCCCTCTGGTAACAAAAGTTTCAGCCCTTTGCTCTCAAGCGCCGGGGTAACGTTAAAGACCAGTTCATCGACCAGGTCTTCAGCTAAGAAGGCATTGTGCAAGCTTTCGCCGCCGGCCAGCAGCGCAGTTTTATGCCCGTTCCGTTCGAGATAGCTCAAGGCTTCTTTAGGTGAGACGGCGCACGTTGCACCTGGAACCTCCGTGGCATTCCTTGAAAGCACAACGATGTCCGCTTCGCCGAAGGCCTTGTCGGCTCCGCTTACCTTGAAGCCTAGAAAGGTACGACGACCGACGATGAAGTTACCCGCCTTCTTAGCGTGTGCAGCAAAATCGCCGGGCGCTTTTTGTTTTGGCGGATGTTCGGGACTGGACTGCGCGTAGTTACCGTTGGCCGTCAAAGCTGCCCAGAGTATTGTTTTCATGTTTCCTCCTCAAGCGTTATGCGAAGAACGACAGCCGCCCCCATCAACAACAGCGGTGTGGTCATCTTCCAGTTATCTCCGTCCTTCAACTGCGCCGCGGACTGGTCCCGGTCGCGATTGAAGGCAAAGCTCGCCCGCAAGCCCCTCACTGCCGGGTAAGTACGGAAGTCAATATGCAATTCCAACAGTCTGCCTTATCGTTTCAGGTTTATTCAGCGACGTGAGCATGGCCTGCGCGACGTCGGCGCGCGAGATCGAAAAGCCACCCGGCAGGTTCTGTCCCAACGCCATCCTGTACTTGCCGCTGAGCAGCTTATTGTTCAGTCGTGGAGGCCGGAAGATCGTCCAGTCCAAATTGCTTTGACGCAGGAGGTCCTCCATCAGCGCGTGGTCCGCGTACACTTTGCGCAGAACGACCTTGATAATTGGACTCAGAAGGTAGCGCATTAAGAACCCGTCACCCGGATCGTGTTTGGGTGGATTTGGCCGGCCGGGCGACGCTACCGTAGAGACCGGCGCCGCGCTGACGACGATGATCCGTCGTGCACCGGTCGCTTGCATCGCATCGACGATTGCTCGTGTACCGCGCACCGCTATTCCAGCCTCGGCGTTCGAGCTCGCGCCGAGTCCGGAAAGGACCGCGTCCGCCTCCGCAACTGCGGCCTCAATCGCTTTCGGATCTGGATTCGCCATGTCCGCCGTGACGACGCGTAAGCCAGGCCGCTCTCTGGGTAGTTTCTTTGGATTTCGAACGACGGCGGTAACATAGTGATCCGCTCTCATGGCTTGCTCGAGGAGTTGGCTCCCGATACCTCCTGTCGCTGCGAAGATGGTCAGTTTCATACTTCCGCTTTTTGGGTCGCCATAGCGAGTGGTCACACCGCCCTTTGTTTTCCTTTGGCGGCTGGCTGATAAGTTCCCGGCGTAGTCCGGTAAGCGATATTCAGACGGTTCCAGCCGTTGATGGCCACCACGTTGAGCGTGAGATCGGCAAGCTCCTTGTCGCTGAACTGACGTTTCGCTTCGTCGAACACTTCGTCTGGCACATGAGTGTCGGCCACGCGTGTGACAGCTTCGGCCCATGCCAGGGCGGCGAGTTCTCGCTCGGTGTAGTACGGTGATTCGCGCCACGCATCCAAACCGTAAAGCCGCTGCTCAGTTTCGCCGGCGGCGCGCAGATCTTTCCAATGCATATCGAGACAGTAAGCGCAGCCATTGATCTGCGACACGCGCAGGTTGATCAAGTCGAGCAGTTTCTTATCAAGGCCACACTGGTAAAGATAGTTGCTCAGTCCGAGCATTGCCTGTAACGCGCCAGGGCTAACGGATGTAATGTTGATTCTTGGTTCCATGATTCCTTCCTTTCTTCTTCTTGAACTTGGATCACCACTTCGTTCATTTCATTGCTGATGACAACCGGTGCAGGAGAACTCTGAATTGATCATGATCTCGCTTTCGGTGTTTCGTTAGGAGCGTTAAATCGTCGCCTTCAACGCTCGATGTTTTGTCCGGAGACCTTTGCTTACTTCGTTCATCTCTTTTTTTTGCCTCACTCAATTGGTTCTTCATCCTGTACGCGCGCAAGACTACGCACAGGCAGTGAAGGCAAACGGTTGGCCGCGTGCTGCGACGGATCGTGCCTCATCTCGAGACGCAATCTCGAAGACAGAATCCAAGCGAGTTATCTCGAGGACTTGTCGCACGAGTCTCGTGACATTCGTCAAGCTGAACTCGATCCCCTTCGATTGGGTCCACGCGCGCAGCTCCAGCAACACGCCCAAAGCGCGCGCATCGATCCTGCTTACCCGCGCTAAATCGAGAACCACGGCGACACCATCTACAACTGAAAGCACGGCTTCACGCAGAGTCGCCGTTTCGCCGATTACTAGCTGGCCGTTAAGACACAGAACGATTGCGTCTCCCAATTTCTTCTTGTGAACCTTGAGCATAAAGTCTCCTTAAGCCTTGCAAAACCAAAACCTGGCTAATCAACCCGTGATTACGTGCGCCCTGCAGCGAATCAAAAGTTATGAAAACCCGTTCGCTTCATCTTGAGATTTTGTGTTTGAATTCGACACTAAGGCCTCCAAATAGTGGCGAAAATTTTCGGGGAAATTCTCTCTGGGGGATGTGAAACCGGTTCACCGGCTGTTTACTTTAGGCAGCGGCCCTCATCTCATTTCGCTGCGTCTGCAAAGCTGAAACCACGGCCTCGCTCGGCGCCTTCCAGTCACGCACTGGGTCGTACTTCTGGCGCCGCCATCGATACGGAAGATCGATGACAAGCCCAGGACGTGGCGCGCTGACGGCCATCGAAAGCATGTCATGGAGTACCGTTCGCTGCTGCACGACGTTGCCCGGTTCGCCGAGGGCATGACCGAAAGGCCAATGCAGATACAAGAAGCGGGGCGCACGCGCCGCAACCGCTACTTCTTTCACCAGACCTAAAGCCACTGTCGTCACACCCTTGCCCTCAATCTCTCTCGCGAGCAGTCCCACGGACCGCGTACAGATCGGTCAAGCTGGCGCCAGCAGAGCCAGGTCCGCACCAGACTCGCTGATGCGCCGCGCGACTTCCTTGATTGAGGGCATTAGTTTTTTCGCACTTCCCATCAAACCGAAGCCGTAGTTATCTTTTGCTAGTCGTCCGATGACGTGTTCGGTCTCAAGCTCGCGCAAGCGCTCGATCGGAAATACCAGGTTGATGTCTCGTAGTGCGTCACTGCGATCATAGGCCTGGTGTGAAATCGCGAGGTCGCCGGGCTGTGCATCTTTCGGAATCACGCGGAACGTTGAATCGCTATTGAGATTGAATGGGAGGTCACTGCGCAGATGAACACCCCCAGTCGTGAGCAGCACCACTGTGCAGTCGGCAAGTGGTTTTCGTAACGGCGTCCAAGGAATTTCTCCGGTCGCCAGCCGCCTGAGTTGCGGCAACGAGATGATCCTACTGGCCAGGTGGCCGACTGCCGCACCCAGGCGACTGCCACTGAGCCAGCGAGCCCAGAGTTCATTCAAGCGGCCCGCTCGGGTTCGCACTGGACCGCCATGCTCGCTAATGACTTCACCTCCGGTGCTCGGAAGCGTGATCCAACTACCGAGGAGTTTGTAAAACCATCTCATTTGATTCTTCCTTTCTCCGTTCGAGCGTCTGTGATTTAGGAGACAGACTTACCTGGCCCGAGCTTTGATAGCCAGGTTGTGATCCACAGGGATAACGATCACAGTAAACGGTGTTCCGGCGTCGTCCGACACTTGTGGAAGTGCTTTACCGAACTCATTGCCGCCGAGCATCGAGTTCTGGTAGTACGGCGCGAAGACCATCATGTGCGGATGCCAGTGGCCGACTCCCGGCCCCAACTCCTGGTCCGCAGACCACATGTAAGCGAAGCTCACCGCGTCCCTCTTCGGCAACTCACCTTTGGCGTAGGCTGCCTGAATCCCTCCCGCGATCTGATCAGGCGTTTTGCCTTCCATCCCCAGCTTGCTTCGCAGTTCGTAGTACGGCATCACAGTGCGCGATGCCACTGTGTCGAAACAGATTGGTGCGCGGACACTTGCATCGTAAACGAGGTTGCGGAACTGTGCCGGCGTATACGTTGGCGCTGCCCATCCCCGCATTACCATGCACACGAAGCCGTTGTCGCCTTTGTGAGCAACTTCATATCCAGACTTGGTTAATACCTTGATCGTGGCCCGATCCGAGATGTTCGCCGGAGCGGCGCTTCTCGCCAACGCAATCTCGGCATCGCGCGGCATCAGGTATTCGCTGGGCGGCGGATATTGCGCGGCAATCGGTCCAGCCAATACCGTCGTGATCAGGATCATCCCAGCCGACAATCCAGGCAACCTTTGTCTGGGCAATCGTTGTAATTTGCTTGTCTTCATTCTTAGTTCCTTCTAAGTCCCTTCGTTCATGAACACCTCTGTCGTTGAAGAGTTGACCGCCTCGATAACGCTTCTCTTGGTCTTCCCTAGGACAAAGTCGGGTTGCTAGCTCATTTATACTTAATCTTCTATTTGGCATTTTGTTTCTTGTTCGGGAATGTCGTGTGCAATACCCTTGCCACTGCAATTTGACCTTGGAAAGCCAACGCAATTGCGCGAACCGCTGGGATTTGAGTCTCTTGAACGCTTGTTCTACAAGCGCCAGCAGGTTTGGTGACAATATCTGGTCAAGTGATGGCTTATGGTCAGAGAGTTTGCCATCAAAGAAAATCGTATTTCACGGATCTAATTCTGAAGGTCTCCGAGGAATGGAGCCTGTAGGGTCGTCCTGTGCTTGCCTGATCAAGGATCAAGTTGCGGGCAGGCCGCTACGACAATTCCGCTAGACACGCTTCTTCTCGAGCCACGCAGTGACTCCGGCAAATAGCGCATACGAGCCAAGGGCGGTGAGAGCTGCAGCCTTGTCCGATGTTAGTGGAGGGCCAAAGAAATGAAAACTTGTACTAGCAGCATGACAACCGCAAATATCGGCATGCCGTAACCGCCTGCACGGCTGAGTGGTCTAGTTTCGTGCACGTAGAAATAGAGCCCTGCCGAAAGAATCACTACTTCAAGGGCAAAGGCCAGTCTCGGAAAATTCCAAAGTCCGAAACCTACCTTCATGGTGTTATCGTAAAGCGGAAGGTCGGGACGATGTACCAACAGATCAAGTATCCAGTGAGAGAAAACAGCTGCGCCAACCAACGCGGCGGCTGACCACCCATTAGGTTTGAATACTTTGTAGAGAATACTTGCAATCACTGACCAACCGATCGCCGCCACCAGGCTGTGGGTATAAGGCATGTAATAAAGATCAAGCGGGTTAGTAGCGGTAATCCGGGAACTATGCGCACCTTCTCGATTCCTAATAGAACGAGGATCGACCAAAGAACATCGACCCATTGCACAGCGATGAAGAGAATCCAAAAGGGAATTGCGCTCTTCATCGCTTTTGCACCAAGCTTGGCCCATAATGTCCAAACAGATATGATGTCGATCTCTCCGGGGAGTAACCGTTTGTCATCCATTCTTCGGAGACAGTTTCCAGCGCATGACCCGCAACTCTTATCAAGCCGTCACCTTTACGCGGACCATACTGCTGTCGATGGGTCGTCCTTAGAACATGGAGGAATTGTCGAAGCCATGCAACGCGCGCAGTCCAAGCTGGACCTGTCACGAGATTGCCATCCGTCACAGCCTCTTCAAATCCACGGTTTACGAAAATGCCGCCGGCATTGCTCACCGAACGCGTACAATATGCGTACATCGAGGAGGCAAAAACGGCCCAAACCATCCTACGCCATTCCAAATCGCCTACAGCATAAGTTCTTTACCCTAAGTGATATTCGTTGATTTTCAAACCACTTCGGCGATTCGGTAAGCGGCCCTGAAAAGGCCGGCGTCGGCGGTTCGATTCCGTCCCTGGCCACCAATCCTCTCAATAACTTAGCGACAGCCAAAGAGCGTCTAAGAATTTCTCGCGCGAACAATACGCGTACCATCGGTTACCTTGAATTTCACTTTTGGCGTCGCACGTTCAAACAACTTCTCCATTTCACGAGCCGTGTTGCTGGTCCTACCAATGTGTTGCCGCGCCAACTTCGCATAGCGCTTTGTCATCTTGATATTCGAGTGGCCCAGGATCTTCGCCAGCTCGTTAAGATCGTCGCCGTTCATCATGTACCATGATGCAAAGGTGATGACGCAGATCATGGAAGCGGAAGTCTTTGATCCCGGCCCTATCGAGCAGATCTTCGAAACTTCCTTTCACACGCTGCCCGTCACTTTTAGCGCTCTGTTTTGGCGGAAAGATCCGATCATTGTCTTACGGGGCGATGAAGCGAACATTGTCACTCTTGGGCTTAGGCATGAACCGCCGCAACTCGCCGACAAGTTCGGGAGGCATCGGGACGTAACGTATCTTTCCACCCTTGAGCTTCGCCCTTACCGCCAATAGTCCCTCGTTGTACATCGCGTCAGACCACCTGAGGCCGAAGATTTCCGAAGCGCGCATGCAATTTGGGGCGAAAATACTTTCCTAGCAAAACGTGAGCTGTTTCCGCTATGCCCGCTTGACACAAAAACTCGTGGGCACGCGCGCAACTGAGCTGACTTGTTTTGAATAGATCAAGCCGGAGAAAAGATCATCTTGCCGAAAACCCTCGGAA
>DASWDX010000023.1:0-20703 GCA_036395055.1 Pyrinomonadaceae bacterium
GCGTGGGCGCGCAAGGGTGCCATCTCATGCGATGCGGCGGGCGAGGTGCGCGAGCTACTTTTCTACCCGGACCCGAAGGGAGCAACGGAATAGTCTGACCGCCGCGACTTCGGAACACGCACCGTAGCAGGTTGAAATCGAGTCCGTGAAAACGGACGACTGAGTAAATCCTGAAGCTACTTTGATTTGAGTTCAGCCGTCCGTTTCACGGACTGCCATTGCTGCTTGTGCTGATCCCCACCGATAAATCGGTGGGCTATTTTCAATCGTCGGCTGCGCCGACTCTTTGGGCAAAGCCCCGGCGATGCCGGCCTGACGGGTCGGTGTCGGGGTGCCGCGAGCATTAACAAAATCAGATGGGACTCGAAGGAACTCAGCCATGAGAAAAGTTATCGTGCTTGAACACATCTCTCTTGATGGTGTCATACAAGCCCCGGGCGGGCCGGACGAAGATACGAGCGACGGCTTCGCGTATGGCGGATGGGCAGCGCCATATGATGACGACATACTTGGAGCGGCCCTGCAAAAGCAGATGAACACGCCGTTCGACCTGCTGTTAGGACGCAAAACCTTTGACATTTGGGCGGCCTTCTGGCCTCAACATGCGGATGTATGGCCGGGCGTCAACCCGGCGACCAAGTACGTCGTCTCGAATACCATGACTTCTAGCGAATGGCAGCCCTCCGTGTTTTTGAACGGAGATATTGCAGAAAAAGTCGCCAAGCTGAAGCAAGAGCAGGGGCCGGATCTACACGTTTGGGGAAGTGGCAATCTCCTTCAGACGCTTCTCAAGCATGATCTGGTCGATGTGTTCTGGCTGATGATATATCCGCTCACGTTGGGCAGTGGAAAGCGGTTGTTTGCGGATGGCACGATCCCGGCGGCCTTCAAGGTGACGGAAAGCATAGTCGGCTCGAATGGCGTCATTGTCGTGAATTACGAGCGTGCAGGTGCGATCACAACCGGAAGTTTTGTATAAACATTCGGCCGGGTGGCCCAGGCTTTTGACCTTGCCGGTATTACCAACACATGGGCCACGCGCTTCTACGGTATCGACCGCAGCAAATTTTAGCGTTCTCTTCTCTATATTTTTCCCTGGAGTAGCTGTCGATTTTCGGTCTCCGGAACGACTATCTGATAACAGAACGATGAGCTACGGCTCGGCCAGCATGGCAGTAGCCCGACCGTCAGGGAGGGCGTGTCGCCGCACAGATGCCCTCCCTAACGGTCGGGCTACTGCCCCGCTCACTATGGGAGACCCGATCTTTGAGTCACAGGAAACAAGGAGGAACCGATGAAATACATCTGCTTGGGATACATCGAGCCAGGAAAATTCGAAGGGATGACCGAGGACGAGCGACACGCAACGTTCGACGAATGCTTTGAGTATAACGACCGTCTGCGCGCCAACGGACATCTTGTCACCGAAGTACCTCTTCAGCCTCCGGAGACCGCGTTGACCCTGTACTGGAAAAACGGCAAAGTCGCGACGACTGATGGCCCCTATGCGGAAACCAAGGAACAGCTTGGCGGCATTCAAATCCTTGAGGCGCGAGACCTCAATCATGCCGTTCAGCTTGTCTCACAGCAACCAGGCTTTAAGCATGGACTTGGACCGATTGAAATACGGCCGGTTGTGGATTTGAGCGAAATCATAAAGGAGAGCGAGCAGCGGCGACGAAAGGATACCTCGCGATGAGGGCGGCCACGAGGGACAGAATTATCATCATGGCCTTCCGCCAATAAACAACTGCCAGATCTCGAAAGCGGCGATGTGCGCGCGCGTCCATTAAACGTCCAATAAGGATCCCTGTGAGTCTTCTAAGTGCGGTAAAGTGCTATCCATGCCGCTAATTTCCGTTGAATTACAATAGATCGCTTCTCTTTCACGGCGGCGACACGGGTTCGACTCCCGTACGGGACGCCAGCATTCTAAAGAACTAGAGGAGTCCAAGGTTCTGCCTGCTGAGATTTCAGCCAGGAGCCGACGCGGCGCCGGTTCGAATTTAATTCTTAAGTGTTTGCGAGACCCTTCTGGGACCGGGCCCGGATAACGGAAGGAAGACTCAGTTCTTCAACTTCGAATGAAGTTCGTCGGCATGACACTGACGAACGGCGTTGCGCTCGTGAAGTTCTCGCAGCCGAAAAACGCGACGAATCATGGTTCGCTCGGACCAATGATTTTTGCCGGGAAAAAACAGCGCGCCGGTTTCAGACTGTAAAGAAAGTCGAGATCTGCGCTGTCAGCGAGACGATGATCGATTCGGAGTTGGAAGTGCCTTTCCCGAGGTGTTTGAAATCGGAATCAACACGAGCGAACCATGTTCGCTCTAATTTGTGCGAGCGCGTATTACAGGCCGACGCGCTGTAACAGATTGGCGAAGCGCGGGTCCGAGCGAATAGGATCGAAGACAGGTTGCACTTTCAGATTGACCAGGTGCGGATGACGTTCCTGATACGCCTTCTCCAGCCACTCGAACGCCCGGTCTTTCTCTCCCAAGCCGATATAGATGGCCGCGATGAAAAAGGGCGGCACATACTTTCGCTTTGACAGTTCCTCCAACTGGCCGAGCAGCTTTCGCGCTTCGTCATGCCTGCCCGCCAGCGCGTAGACATTTCCGAGTAGGGCTATGGTACTGGTATTGCCCTCTACAGAGAGGGCTTTATTAATTTCGCTGATCGCCTCCTCATACATCCCTTTACGAACGTAGGCGTCCGCGAGCGCAACGTGCCCCCAAGAGTAATTGGGGTTCAACTCGAGTGCCGCTCGATAATGTTCTATTGCCTCGTCATACCGTCGTGCAAAAAGAAGTGTACCTCCCACATTCGCGATGACGGCGGGATTTATTGGATCGATCTTCTGGGCTAGTTTCTTCTCTGCGAGGGACTCGTCAAACCGCCCCATATTTTGGAGATAAGAACCATACCTTTCGTGCGCACCGCCATTGTTCGGATCAAGCTGGATGGCGCGCTTGAATTCCCGCTCGGCCCCTGACCAATCCCATTCGTAATTCAGTTTATAAGTAGCGAGTAACGCGTGCCCCTCGGCGAGCGTTTCGTCAATCTCCAGCGCTTTCATCACCGCTTCTTTGGCTTTGGGGAAAGTCTCGTGGGGTGCGAGAAAGCCGCGGGTGCCGCCGAGCTTCATGTATGAGTCAGCCACTCCGGCATAAGCCATGGCATAGCCTGGATCCAGCTTGATTGCTCGTTCATAGAATTCAATACTTCTCTTAAGTCTTTCTTCCCTGCCTGAGGAATTATTGCCCTTGAGATAGAGTTCGTATGCTTGAGGGTTATCAGTGTTTCGTTTCGTCAATAGCCTCTGCTCTTGCTCAGTCAAACGCAAAGTCAGCAGACCCGCAACTTTTTCGGAAACACGATCCTGGACGGCGAAGATGTCTGTAAAGTTGTCGTCGAAACGCTCAGTCCAAAGGGTCTGACCGTCCGCCACGTACGCTTGCGCGATCTCATAATTCGCCTCTACAACAGTCGAATCAATCTGCATGGCTTGTTAATAGTCAGAGATCGCGCCGTCAAGATCGCCCTTGGCTTGTCGAGCCTTACCTCGATTGAGGTACGCTGAAGCCAGCTGTGGATTCGAAGCGAGAGCACGCTCAAAGTATTTGACAGCATGATCGAAGTCGCCCCTCGCATAACGAGACACGCCCAGCTTTACATACTTGCCTGCCTTTTCCGGCTCCTGCCCGAGTACCGTCCCTGCGAACAGAAGTAAAGAAACGGCTAATAACAAACAGACCCTACCTGGGTTTCTAATTACAGTTCCTTGCATCGCTTCGCCGTTAATCTTTCGACAGTTCCTATCCCCCGCGTTCCGAAGTGTCGCTCCAAATCTATTCCAGGTTAATTCCTCGGTCGTTTGCCATCCTTAGGCGGCTTGGAAAGACGCGAAACCCCAATGCTTATTAATAGAACTATGCCAATGCAAATCAAAATAGTGATCCCAATTTTGAAGTACAACGCGTCGGGATGGAATAGAAGAAACATGTTGAGTTTAGGCTAATTCAATCTTGATAATAGAGGAACAGATTAGAGAAAAAGTCTTGAATCTGTTGGCGCTTATCCCAAACGACTTTTGCCGAGACGCCGAGCAGGAAAGCCAAAAAAAGCGGCGCGAATTTGAGAATCCATCGCTTCATTCGTTCGCCTCGATCGGTCCCGCATTAGTGCGAATGGGCCGGCTCGCCATCGTGGGCATGCTCCTCTATGTGATGGTGCTTTTCACCAGATGCGTTTGCGGGGTCCACATGAATCGTTACGCCCGAAAGAAATTGCAAGTTGTGCAAAAGACGATGTCGCACCCGGTTGGCGACGTCGTGAGCTTCTTCCACAGATAAATTTTGTGGTACCGCAAGATTCACCTCCGCTTGCAGCCTGTGTCCAAGCCATCTGACACGCACTTCGCTAACGTCAGCAACACCTTCGGCTTGTTTGACCTGATCCTTAATTTTGTCAACGATTTCAGGATCAACTCCGTCAAGGATTCTAGTGAAAACTTCCCTAGCGGAGTCCCACACAATGCGAAAAATCGCCAGAGTTATCAGACCGCCAATGATTGGATCGGCAAGCGGGTAACCTAGCCAGATTCCGATGGCACTGAACAAAACGGCAAGACTTGTGAAGCCGTCAACACGCGCGTGGTACCCGTCCGCGATCAGCGCAGCGCTACCCATCTCTTTGCCGACCTTGATGCGAAAGATTGCGACGCCTTCGTTGCCCAAAAAGCCAACGATCGAAGCAACAACTACTGCCCACAAATACCCAACTGGTCGCGGATGCAGAAAGCGCTGGATGGATTCGTAACCGGCGGCAATTGCGCTTGCCAGGATCGTAAGCACAACAATCAGACCTGCCAGATCTTCCACGCGCCCGTAGCCGTAGGTGAATCTCTTGCTTGGCTTCCGGCGCGCCATCAGGAAAGCGATTGCGAGTGGCACAGCGGTACAAGCGTCGCCAAGATTGTGGATCGTATCGGCGAGAAGCGCCACGCTGCGGGAGTAATACACGATCACAACCTGAATCAGCGTGGTCGCCATCAGACCGATGAAGGACCATTTGACAGCCCAGATACCACGGCTGGTCGTCAGGATCGTTGGATCTATCGGACCGTGCGTGTGACCATGCGCTCCGCCGTGATCGTGGCCATGCTGTTGCTTTTCACCGTGTTCATGGGAGCCATGCGAATGACCGGCACCATGCGAGTGTTCGTCTTCGTGCGAGTGGTCTCGATGAGAATCGTCGTGACCGGACATTTCTATACCTCGTGTAGATCGCTATCTTTACGTTGTTCAACCACCAAGACCGCGCTCGGCGCGCTCTATCAGTGCCTTAACCTCGCTCGCTGGGACGGGAGGATTCGGATCGGCTGGATCGAGCGTTCCAAATATTTCATTGCGCAGCTTATCGAAGGCGGCGCGCCCGTCCACAGTTAGATCAAGTGCTGGAGCTACGCGCAATATCATCGTCGCCACTTCAAGCGCCTCCGCTCCAGGGCTCTTCCGAGTAAGACGACCCCGCTCTAACCATGCCAGTCCGATCATGCCAACGCTAAGTCCGACAACGAAGAGCAGGCCGTAGTGAAGCGCTAGCTGACTGGAACCACCTTTGGCGGCTGCCTCTACTGTCTCCATTGCTCGATATCCAACTTCGATTATCAGGAAGAGCAACACGCCGGCGGACGCCAGCGCCAGCAGTCCACGCATACGTTCGCTGGCACTACGCCAGCGAGCGATGAGCAGCCCAAAAAAGATTGTCACTCCAGCGACCGCGCCGAGCAGAATGTTAGTTGATACCAATGTGTTAGTCCTCTAGTGAATACGAGCGATGGTTCTACATCATTGCCGAGCCAGTTTGATTTGTCTTTCGTTACTTAAAGCGCAACGCGAGGCGCCCGCTAAAGAGTCGGGGGTTCCCAACGTGAGTTCCGCTAAAAACAGACTCGAAATTGTAAAGAAACAATTCGTTAGTAAGGTTTTGCACGTCGAACTGAATGTTCATCGACACGCGCTCCTTCTGCCTGAGATCCGCGCCAACCGAAAAGTCCAGGATTGTTCTCGGCCGAACGCGGCCTCGCTGGAAATCGATCTCCTTATAGAGACGCGGATCAAAGCCCTGACCGATGAAATCGGCGAGTGTGGTGCCGGGCTCTACATCCGTCGGCACACCCGAGTCGTACCGACCGCTGAAAGTCGCATAGAACCCCGATCGACGATGGTTGTAGCCCAATTGAAACTGCGCCTCATTTCGTTGGTCATGGTCGTTGGCGAATTTGAGACCTGCAATCTGGAGACTCTGCGTATCTTCGCCGACGAAAAGACCGCCGTTGATTGGCGTGACGCCATAGGCGCGGGCATTCGCATAAGATACGAAAGCATGAAAACCCCGGATCTCAGTTGATTCCAAGCGGAGCTCTTCGCCTGTCACTCGCCCCTCTGAAATGGTAATTGGAAAGATCACTCCTGTTTCAAAAAACTGATCCTTATCTGAGAAGTTCTTGATCCGTTTTTGATAAAGCGTCAGGCTACCGCGAAAGTATCGCGTCAACAGTTGTTGTGCACCCATTTCAAAAGCGTGCTCCTTGTCCGGCAATATAGGCTGAATCGTAGTAACTCCCTGAAGCACGGCGACTGGGGAAATTGCAGCAGCTTCACGCGAGCTTGCAAGTAAGAGATTCTCTGGCGGCGGCGGCTGAAACAGGCGGTTGTAAGAAGCGTGCAGTGTTGTTTGTGTGCGGGGAATGAAATACGCAACACCGATGCGGGGGCTCAGAGCTTGTTCGCTTATTAAAAGACGGTAGTTGTCGTAGCGAACGCCAGCATCAAGCGTGAAATTCTTGAACACCGTAAATCGATCCTGCACATACGCGCTAAGCGTTCGTCCCGTTTTCTTCCCGGCAAAAAGAAAAGGATTCGCCGCGTTGAAGTTGTTTATGGGGTTAGGGAAGACATTTCCGTTCTCATCAACGATGTCGTCGAACACGACTGTAGGGTAGAAGCTGAAATTTTCCTTGAGAGGCGTGATAGTTACCTGCCCACCAAACTTAATGTTGTGACTGCTGCGGGTGAGCGAAATCGAACCGATGCCGCCGTAGTTTCTCAAGGTGCGATCTTGAAATGCGACAACCGGAGTTGAACTTGGATTGCTGAGTAATTTCGAGTGGCTGCCGCGATTGAATAGAGAGATCTGACCTACGGTGTTAGGCGAGAAAATGTGCTGGTAAGTAATGTTTTGCGAGTTATCTCGGAGCCGTTGGCGCTGGTCTTGACCGGCGATTTCCTGCCCCAGCCTGTTGGGGACCTGAAAGTTTGATCCGCCGAATGTAAGGACGCTGCGCAGGCTATTGTTTTGATCAAACTGGTAATCCAGTCGAAAGAACCCTTTTCCGGTACGACCGAAATTGTGAAAGTTATCAATGGAAGGGGGGTCCAGGAACCGCTGCGAAGTAGTCGTCGAGAGATTTGTAAGAAATCCAAATTTTTTCGTATGAGTTGCGAAGTCGGCCGAAATCTCGCCACTTGAGAAGGATCCCCCGGACAATGAGAGGCCACCTTGCGTAGGGCCTTCCAAGCCCGAACGCGTGTTCACGTTAATTACTCCAGCCAATCTGTCGCCAAACTCTGCCGGAATTCCACCAGTGAGCACTTCGACCGTTCGCAGGGTGCGGGCATCAAGGCTGGTTGAGAAAATTGCCGACATGTTGTCCGTTACGGGCACTCCGTCAACAACGTACTGCACTTGTGATTCAGAACCCCTCGGATGCATTCGACCATTATCGTCTGTCACGAATCCAGGTGCTGATGACACCATGCTCTCAATTGCTCGAGAAGGGGCCGCCCCCATCGGACGTTCCAGGAGCGTCTGGTTGAGGTCTGTGTCAGAGGTTGTGCGGTCGGTTTCAACTACTGCCGAGTTATTTGCAGTAACCGTTACCGTTTCCGCTGTCGCACTGATTGACAGAGTGAACTCCAGATTTTCTGGGACTGTACTTTCAAGATCGATCGACTCTTCAGTTGGCTGAAAACCGGCGAACTCAGCGCGAACTTTATAAGTATTAAACGGGACATTCACCAGTTTGAAGGATCCGTCTGAGTTGGTTTGAGCAGTCTGGTGATAACCTGTGACAGGTTGCGTGATCGTCACTGTGGCGCCGGACACGAGCGCCCCGTTGGGATCTTTAACCGTGCCCTGAACAGTGCCTACTCGATTCTGTGCCATAGCGGAGCTGCATAGCATGAGTGTGACCACTAGTGAGCCCGTAAGTATTTGAAGTCTTCTTTGAAATGTCATGGACCTGGCCTCTCTGAAAAACGACTATATGAACAGCCCCAACCGGAAAACGTCTGAATTAACTACCTAAGCAGACGATCCCGATTGGAATTAGACGTATTGACTGTAGATTTACAGTAAAGAGGCGGAAGGCGGACCGCGACCGGACAGTGGGGTAATCGATATTGAATGGGGCTGAACTGCCTGCGCCGATGCAACGGCAGTATGCGTCGAAGGAGTAAACGCGAACAGCGGCCCATGGACAAGGCCGTTGAAAAGATGCTGCTGGAACTGGCACATTGAGCACTCAATATGATGAGAGTGGCCAGTGTGCGACGGGTGTGACCCGTCGGCGTCACTTATGGCAGCAATTCCGTGGGGATCATCCAGCGAATCGACGTGATGACCATGACTGTGAACCGTCTCGACTGTCGCCCCAAAGGCAATTATGACAAGCAGGACGTAGCCAAGCATGCGCCCTTGCCCGCTTCGAGTCGCCAGTGATGAAATGGATACGGTTCTCACTTTGGGTAATATCTTAATATAACCCTCGCATTTTCACCTATCGCCCCACAGCGTTCCGCTGTGAGCTGAGCGCAGTTAGTTACTCTGCCGTCACCACCAAATTCCGATCAGGCAAATAATCGTGAACTGGTTCACGTGCTCCAGTGCGACCATATTTCAGATAAAGCGCTGGAATCACGATCATGTTTAGGAAGGTCGAAGTAACGATGCCGCCGAGGATGACTACCACCATCGGCTGTTGAATTTCTTTGCCTGGCTCGCCTGCGCCTAAAGCGAGCGGAATTAGTACCACGCCCGTAACGAGTGCGGTCATCAGGATTGGACTCAAACGTTCCATCGAACCCTGTACGATCGCGTCGCGGAAGCCGACGCCTTCCTCAGTCATCAAGTGCGAATAGTGACTGATGAGCATGATGCCATTTCGCGTGGCGATGCCGAATAAGGTGACAAAGCCGACCAGCGAGGCAATGGAAATCGTACCGCCGGATAGAAAGACCATTACGACACCGCCGATTAGAGCGAGCGGCAGGTTTATCATCACCAACGCTGCAGAGCGCGCTGACTTCAAAGCGATGTAGAGCAGCAGGAAGATACCGGCGATGGCCACAATCGAAAGCAGCGTGATACCAGATGACGGAGTTCTTCTTCCGTGTAAACAGAAGTGTGATCCTTGGTCGGATGTAATCCGAAAAGTCGCACCGTGCGAGTACCTGCCCAGTCCAGCAACCGTATGGGCCATTGAAATACTTTATAGAAAGCTTGCATCGGCCACGAGATAGCCAAAGCAACCTTTTCGGCGCACTCCAAGGCGAGGGTTTTGGGAGCGAGCTCGCCCAGAACGATGTGCAGGAACGTGATGATGGTGAAGGCGATCGCAAAAGAGATAGAGTGCAACGTCACTTCCGACACTCTGTCTTTAAGCGGAGCTTCGAGTAGATGAGCGAAGACTGGCTCTCCAATCCATCCAAGTGCCAGGGACGCCATCGTGATCCCTAGTTGTGTCGCGGAGATGTATGCATTCAGGTTGTCGGGCAGATTAAGCAGCCGCTTCGCTCTGGAATTCCCTGAAGCAACGAGGGTCTGTATGCGAGAGCGACGAACTCCCACGAGGGCAAACTCCGAGGCCACAAAGAATCCATTGGCAAAAACCAAAAACAAGAACGATGACGATGTACAAAAGCGTAAGCATTGTTGAAAGTAATTCTACGACACGGCGGCGTTACCGTATGTTCGGTGTAGCCGCCGGACTGGGATTTGCTACGGCTCAGCGGCTTTGCGCTGCTGTTGCATAGGATTTGGTGGAGTTGGTTCGGCCGGGATTATTTGGAAACGGGTCTTCACTGGACGCCGCGGGAAAGAGTTGTTTGATAGGTCAGCGTCGGCAGTCTCCAGATGCGGATCGAGCACAATTGAGCGAATCTCTTTTTGGGTCATGATCAACTTGGAAACAGAGGTGTTGTTGTAACGCCAGATTTCAGCCGGTAGTCGCAACTCCTCTTTGGTTCCGTCCGCATACTCAATCTCAAGAATGACTGGCATCACCAAGCCGCCGATATTCTTGAGGTCAACAACATAAAAGTTGATGCCCGAATGCAGCAACTCTTTCTGGCGATCAGTAAGTCCTGCCAGGAACTTCCGATATTCCTCGCGATCCTGTTCAGTAACAACAAACTCATCGTAGGTGTTGTAGAAGTCTCGCAGAGACGGAAATTCATCCGTCCGCTTTGGAATCTGGCGGTTGCGTTGCTGCGAGAGCGTTTCAGGCTGTGCCTGGCGCTCCGCCTTTCTTCTTGATTTCTCTACTTCAGGATTGCGAGTATCGATCGTGAAGAGCCGGACGTTTTCAATGGAGATATCGACATGATCGGTTGTGTAAAACCAACCTCGCCAAAACCAATCCAAGTCAAAGCCCGAGGCGTCCTCCATAGTCCGAAAGAAGTCGGCTGGCATTGGCCGCTTAAACTTCCAACCCCGGGCGTATTGCTTGAAAGCGAAATCGAAAATTTCACGCCCCAGTACGGATTCGCGAAGCACATTCAACGCGGTCGCAGGTTTGGCATAGGCGTTTTGTCCGAACTGAAGAATCGACTCCGAATTTGTCATTATGGGAACTTGATCAGCGCTTGCCATGTACTCCGTAATGAATTTTGGTTCGCCGCGCTTGGACGGATACTCAGTCTCCCATTCCTGTTCGGCGAGATATTGCAGGAAAGTATTCAATCCCTCATCCATCCAGGTCCATTGCCGTTCGTCTGAATTTACGATCATCGGAAAGTAGTTGTGTCCCACCTCGTGGATAACGACCGAGATGAGGCCATACTTCGTGCTCGCGGGATAAGTTCCATCAGCAGCAGGACGCGGACCATTGAAACAGATCATCGGGTACTCCATCCCGCCAACAGGTCCATTGATCGACTGGGCTACGGGATATAGATAGGGAAACGTATGCCGCGAATAAACATTCAAGGTCTGGATGATTGCCTGTGTGGAATATTGCGCCCAAAGCGGATTGCCTTCGTTTGGGTACAGCGACATAGCCATCACGTGGTTACCCTCAACGTTATGACCCTGAGCGTCCCAAATGAATTTGCGTGATGACGCAAAGGCGAAGTCGCGTACATTCTCTGCCGCGAAAATCCACGTCTTCTTCGGCGCCCCCGTAGAGTTTTTAGTCTTCTCTGTTCCGTTAGCTTCGTTTGTTCGGGCTTCTTCGGGTGTGACCACAAGCATCGGGCTCTTGGCGGTTCGCGCCTGCTCCAAACGTTGCCGCTGAGTCGCGGTCAAAACTCTTTCAGGATTTTGCAGGACCCCTGTCGCGGCCACAATGTGATCGGCCGGCACGGTGATGGATACGCGATAATTACCAAACTCCAAGGTAAATTCCCCTGAACCCAGGAACTGTTTATGTTGCCAACCAGACACGTCATTGTAGGCAGCCATTCGCGGGAACCACTGCGCGATCTCGTAAAGGTAGTTTCCATCCTTAGGGAAAAACTCATAACCGGTGCGGCCGCCAACCTGCTTCGAATTATTGATTAAGTAGTTCCAATCAATTGAGAAACTCGTCGACTGATTGCTCGCGAGCGGTTGAGGCAGATCGACGCGCATCATTGTCTTGACAATCGTATGGGGCAGCGGATTGCCCCGAGCATCACGAACGGCAGTTATGTGATAGCCACCTTCAAACTCTCTACGAAAGATCAGGTTCTCGATAGTTCTAAAGGGAATCTTGTCGAAATTCGGCGCTGTCTGCGTCAACACGGTATCAGAGGTGTTTGCAAAAATGTTTTGGTCAAGCTGTAGCCAAAGATAGTTCAGAGTGTCGGGAGAATTGTTGTAGTAAGTAACTGTCTCGGAGCCTGTGATGCGGTGGTTCGCGTCATCGAGCTGTACATCGATTTTGTAATCCGCACGTTGCTGCCAATACCTCTGACCTGGCGCGCCTGAAGCCGTCCGCTGATCGTTTGGTGTCGGAAGCAGTTCCTCGAGCTGCCGAAACTTATCACTTGGTTGAGTCTTTGATTGAGCGATCAGTAGCGGGCTAACTGTCAGACATATCGTAGTGAGCAAGAGCTGGCGCATGATTAAAGACACTTGCGTTCTCCGTTGGATGATTCGTTCTGCAGGGGTGGATCAAAATATTACCTTGAGGGGCCGGAAACTACTAGTAGTCCACTGCGATGGTCTCATCTCTGGCCGCGGGCGATAAAGACTGCACTATTAAGTGATTCGTTTGTATACTTCTGTCCCGCGACTCGCGAACAATTGAGTATGAGACGAAGAAGTTTTTTGCATAAACTCGGTGTGGGTCTGGCGCTGCCGTTGATAGCGCGGGACTTCATTCGCGCGGCGCCTTTGGCCGATGGATTGATTCGCCCCAGGGCTTTGAAAGCGGGCCATACAGTGGGGTTGATTACTCCTGCTACTTACGTTCCCGATCCGGACCGGCTCGCGTCAGCCGAACGCATGATCAAGTATTTTGGCCTGCGGATGAAGATGGGAAAGAATGCCGGCAAGCGAATGGGTGACTATCGGATTTCGATTGACGAGCGCCTGGACGATCTTCATGCCATGTTTCAAGACAAGGAAGTGGATGCAGTTTTTGCTATTCGCGGCGGTTACGGATCTATGCACATCCTCGATCGGATTGACTACGATCTCATTCGCCGCAATCCGAAAGTCTTCCTCGGCTACAGCGACATAACTGCGATGCACCTCGCAATTAACAAACACGTTAAGCTGGTGACTTTTCACGGCCCTATCACACTATCTCGTTTTACCGACTACACACAGAAGTACTTCCGCAAAGCGCTGTTTGAGACGCAACCCATCGGAGCGGTCACGAATCCACCCGAGACTAACGAACTGCGGCCGAGTCATCCTTTCAGGACGATCCGTTCCGGTATCGCTAACGGGCAATTGATCGGCGGCAATCTCACGCTCATCTCAAACACGATGGGCACGCCTTACGAAATCGAAACAACGGGAAAAATTCTATTTCTCGAAGACGTTGATGAAGAGCCGTATAGCATTGATCGGATGTTGACTCACCTGCGTCTCGCCGGAAAGTTCGAGGGTGTTGCGGGAGTCATCTTTGGCGAGTGCCAGGATTGCCGACCAAAGGACTACAAGCCATCTTCCGCGATTCCATACGGCTTAGGCGAGGTGCTCGACAACATCCTTGGCGGGTTGAAAGTGCCGGTGATTTATGGTTTGACCATCGGCCATACGGACGACCAACTCACTTTGCCGTTAGGCGTGACCGCGACACTGAATGCGACTAACGGCACCTTAGAGATTAAGGAGCCGGGTGTAGTTTGAAGGGAGTGTAAATAAATATTTGGTTAGAGAACCAGCAATCAGTCAACGAAGTGGTAATAGATGCAATCAGGTACTTTTATCCGCCACAACTCTTTCCCACTCTTCAGGTCAATGGCAAAGACAGAGCAATCGTCGAGCGAACCTGCAATCACGATTTCCTGGAAGACTACTGGATCTGTATCGACCGTGTTTGATTCCAATTTGACGACCCATAGTGATTTACCATTATCGACTCTGCGAGCAGCGATCCCTTTAGAGCCTTGCACGATCAGGACATTATTGGAGACGGCAAACCGCCGTGACCACATGTTTTCATGTTCCCATTTCCACCTATCGTCGGACCACTGAATTTTCGTATCTGCTATTTCTCCGAGCGGCTCGCTCCAAGCAACGCGCCCTGTCTGTCTCTCAAGAGCCAGGATGATGTTATCAACAACAGTAACAACGAATTTGCCACTTACCGCAGGTTTGGTTCTGAGGCTGCTACCGCGAATCTCCCACAACTTTTTCTGATTCGCGAGATCGAGCGCACCAAATCGGCTCGCCGGGTAAGCTTCGGCATCATAACGAAGCGCGCTATATACAACTCCATCAACAAGTCTGCCTATCGATTCTCCATCCATATCGTGGTATTTGCCTGGATTGTCAGCGATAGGAAGAATGGCGACTCGCTGGCCGGTGTCGAGAGAGACTTTTGCCCAGTGCCCGTCCAGGTCAGGGCTGTTGGTAAAATACTGTTCGCTGATCTTGAAGTAAACATTGTCCTCATAAATGTAGGGTGTATTCACCCCGTCGCTGGTTTTTCCGAACCAATTATTCAACTCCCATAACTCTTTGCCGGTTTTCCGCTCCAGGCAATGAAGGTGCTGTCTGGCACAGACGATTATTCGATCACCGGCAAGTACCGGAAATGTTCCGTAAGTACCATAACCGCCGACGCCCAGTGGAAATTTCCATTGGACGCTACGGCTTTGCAGGTCAAATGCGAAAAAGCCTTGCTTCTCGCCGTAATTTCCTTTCTGGTCAACATAGGAACTGCCGCCGAAGTATGCAACTCCGTCAGCGATTATCGGCTGCTCAACCAAAATACGGTCAGTGCTAAAGACAGTTTCGATGGACGGCGATAATAGATTCAGGCGATAGAGATGATACCCAGCCCCAAAGAAAAGGTATTTGCCATCCAGAGCGAAGTTTGAAATGTGCTTGGACTGCGTGAGTTCCCGCCGTGGAGACCAACCGGAGAAACATCCAGATGCTACCGAGAGCAATACCAGAAGAACTAGGCATTCAGTTTTCCGGTGCATGGTGATTTAATTGTAACAAATCGTTTGTTCGAAGACTTGGATGCCTCGCGGGTAACGTGACACGAAAGGCATTCAGCGCCACGTTATTTCTTCAACGGCTTTTCAAAATGCTGATAGTCCTTCGGAGATGTCCAGTTGCCGCCCCAAACCCAGCCAAGCTCCAGAAAAGCGCGCACAATCGAATGATCAGAGGTGAAGGTACCGGCGATGCTCGGATCATATTTCGCGCCATGAGGGAGAATGACACCCTGCTTGATGTAAGGATTTTGGAAAGGGTTTATGTCGATTGCTCTACCGTAAGCATGGTTCGATAGGCGCCCGCCTCCGGTAATTTCTCGGTAGTTGAACGCGGAAGTGTTATTGGCCTCCATGGAAAGTTCGTCGTCCCACCGACCGTCCTTACGAAAACGCTGATCTGAAATCGGAATGACCGAATAAATCGGGAAGCGTTCCTTTAATGCCAGAGCGAACACCTTTTTGATGTCCTTCACCAAGTCCCTATCAATGACGAGCCGGCCCTGATGGACCCTTCCGTCAGCCGAGTAATATTTGAGCTTGACGACCTTCTGTCTCTTGCGGATGTCCTCCGGACATTTTGGATCCAATCCCTCGAAAGCTTCTTTCTCGGTCATCCGGCTGTCGATGATTGGGTGCTTGGAAGTTCCACTGCCGGGGCTCTGAGCGTAACCGGACAGGTCGATTGGCATTGCAGCCAGAGCTGTCGCAAGCAAGAGAGGAATTACATGAAAAGGTCGATTGAATATGATCATCGTCCAGTTCCTTCCTCAGTTCACGATCTCGCTTAATCAGAGTAGCTTGCGCCGCGAGCAAACCTACAAAGCCTCAGCGATTCCTGGCGGCGCGTTGCGACTGCCACATCCAGAAGGTCATCGCCGCAATAAATAGCGCCGACTGAATCCAGTCTTTGATCGGATTGCCTTTGAGCAAGATGGCAGAAGCGATCATGGCCCCGGCCCAAGCAATCGCCCAGAGAATAAGGGTTATCAATTTTGTTCTGGTCTTAGCCATTGCGATCCTCCTTGCGTAAAACGAGAGACGACCAGTCTGCAAGTCTGTGGTTCCCCAGATTATACGCGCTTTGGTAGGAGTCCTAATCAAAACGTAAAATCGCGAGTCAGCTTTACCTGAAGACTGTAGGATGGCCGTTCAAGTCCTGCGCCGGTAGTTTGATTGTAGATGATGAAGAAATCACTGTTGGGCCGATAGATGTAACGTAGCCTCACGTTGATGACTGACAGGCGAGCCGCGGAGTTCAGTTGGACTAGCGCCGACGTGAGCAGCTTGCGCGAGAAGTTGTAGTTCAATCTTCCGGCGAAGAGACTGGTGGAAAAGTTTCCTTCGCGGAGACGCACTCGATTGTAGCTCTCTGATAGGTCGACCAGCAGATGCGCACTCGGTCGCCACGTTACGCCTCCTGAAGTCTCGTATCTTCTACCTGAGTAAAAGTCTCCCCACTTCTCTCGCACATTAAAAACGATGCGCTTGCTGAGATCGCTGGTGAACGACACACGGGGGCGGTTGAAGTGATAGGTGCCCGGCGGAATGACAATGCCCGGACGAATCTCAAACGGCTCGGTCAACACGTCGTTCACATCTTCGATTGGCCGGAAGAATAATTCTGACGAGTTCATGAACACTGTATCCCAGGAGAGCTCCGTCTGCCGCGTCGCAAGCTTGCCGGCGCGATCGGTGAAGTACTCGATCTGCGTCTCAAACTCCATCTGCTGTACATGCGGAATAAACTTCGGCCGTGGCTTGTAGGCAAATTGTCCAAAGTATTGATGAATGGCGTTGCGTTCGATAAAGCCAACCTCGGGATTGAACTTTGCGCCGACGTCTTCATAAACCGTGATGAAGCGATAGAGATCGTTCTCAAAAATTGATTCGATGCGCGATGAGCCGGCGCCTGAACGAATGCCCGGAGCAGCCGACCCCATCCAGAATGCCTTGAGTGTGTAATGGTCCGTGAGATTGAACTCCGCGTCCGCGCCACCCACGCGATTGTAGCTGCCGGCGCCTATGGCGGTGGCACCCTGACGATTAACCAGGATTGCTCCCAGATAGGACCGCTTTAGAATGTCACGCTTTAGACGAAGCACAGTGAACTGTTGACGCGGAATGCCGAAACCCGTCGAGGCTTGACCCAGTTTGCGTGTCTGCACTTGTAGAAATCCGACGTTGTATGGGCCAATCTTGCCGGTGACCTTCGCGCCGTAATCGATCGGCACAGGCTGGCCTCGGTCCGTAAGTCCAATGCGTCGCGTGAAGAAGGCCTGATTTTCTCCCTCCCGCCCAAAGAGAAAGATTCCTGAATTCTCCAGAAAGAAGTCGCGCTTCTCTGGAAAGAAGACGGAGAAGCGCGAGAGGTTGACGATCTGATCGTCCACTTCGGCCTGCCCAAAGTCAGGATTGATCGTGAATTCAGCAGTCAGCGACGGCGTGATGCCGAGCTTTGCGACTTCGAGTCCGGCGCGGGCGCGCACTCCGGCATCAAATCCATTTGCGCCGATCAACGGCACGCCTTCGCGCCATTCGCCGGATGCGTAAGGCTTGATTTCGCGTAGGCGACGACGGCGGAGATCTTCAACTCCGCCAAGCTCTCCTGCCTGGGAAACTCGTTCGAGGCCAAATGAACGCTGCCAACTAGTCCAAAGGTTCTCTTCGTTCTTGCGACGTATGATGCGGGCAACGTTGAACCCCCACGATTCGATACCCTCAGTGAAACGAAGTGTAGTCAGCGGTATCGCGATCTCCACAACGTATCCTTCGGCATCAATACGTCCTTCAGAGACCCACGACCCATCCCAGGAGACATTGACGTCGCGTCCCTCGTCGGTAATTAGCGCGTCTTGTTGTGTGCCCAGCGGATTGACGGCAAAGCGAAAGGCATTGCGCCTGTCGTGGTAGGTGTCCAGGAGAATTTCGACCTTATCGTCGTTTGAAAAAGTTGCGTCGCGTACGAGTTCGCGCGCGTTGATGTGTGCGGCATCGGAGTCGAACGCGAGGATGCCAAAGTAGATGTTCTTGTCGTCGAAAAGCAGGCGCACTTCGGTTCGCTCAGTAGCAGGCGCACCTTCGCTGGGCCGCTCCTGGACGAACTCAGTCGCTGGTTGGGCCAGCGACCAAGCGGATTCGGTGAGGAAACCGTCAATCTTGATCGCCTGAGTGACACGCAAGGCTTGGATACGCCTCGGCCCGGCGTTCTGCTGCGACAACTGCGCCGATGGCGCTGTTGTAGATTGCTGCTTGTTATCTCTTTTTGAAGACTGCTGTGCCTGGATGACCATGGTCAGCAGAGTCACGCCGAGCCCGGCGAATAGCCACGCCCGGAAGCGTTTCAATCGATTATCGAAACGCCTCGATGCTTCCGTCATGGCTGCTTGTCAGAGGTGTTAACCATTTGCCACAGTTCCAGCCTAGCCAATACTTGTTCTTTCTCTCTTGAAGCCGCCAGAAATTCTGATTCACGCCAGCCATGCCCTGTGCGAAGCTTTACTTGGAAGAGTAACGGTCGTTACAATCTAATTCCCCTGTTACTTCTGAGTCAATGGCTAAGAACTCCGCAAAAAAGCCAGAGTGGATTCTCCTGATCCATCAATTGCCGCCCAAGCCTACAAACCTGCGGGTGCGTATTTGGCGCAAATTGCAGAAGCTCGGCTCGGTGGCGATAAAGAACTCCGTTTACGTGCTGCCGGCAAATGAGAAGACGCACGAAGATTTTCAGTGGCTGAAGCAGGAAATCGAATCTGCCGGCGGCGAAGCAACTGTGTTTCAAGCCGCGTCGGTCGAAGGCGCGACTGATGAAGAAATCATAGCCGCCTTTCGCAAAGCACGTGACGAAGAATTTGCAGCCATCACTTCGGAACTTGTAAGGCTGGCTGGTGCGGTGAGTCAACAAACTCGGGGAAAGCACTTATCGGTTGGACGCCTGGCTACGCACGAAGCAGAGTTGGATAAGCTGCACGCGCAACTGGAAAGCATCATAAACAATGATTTCTTCAGCGCCGATGGGCGCACAACGGCGCACGCGGCTTATGAGCGTTGCCAGAAAATAATTCGTGCTGCACACGGTCCAGTCTCAAAAGCCACTCGCTCGACCATCAAATCCGGAGCTCTCGATTTGGCGAAGTACCAAGGTCGCCGCTGGATGACCCGGCGCAACCTCCATATCGACCGGCTCGCTTCGGCTTGGTTAATCAAACAGTTCATCGACAAACGGCCGCGCTTTTACTTTGCCGTCGAGGGCGAGACGATTAATGGCGCGATTGCCTTCGACATGTATGGCGCCGAGTTCACGCATCATGGTGAAGATTGCACGTTCGAGACGATGCTCAAGAAGTTCGGCTTGAGTAACAACAAAGCGCTGCGTGAGTTAGCCGAGATAGTTCACGACATCGACCTGAAGGACGACAAGTTTCACCGGCTGGAGGCCGCGGGCCTCAATGCAGTCATTAACGGTTTGAGCGCAACGCTGAGAAATGATCGCAAGTTGCTGCAACAATGCAGTGCTATCTTTGATGGGCTGTATTCGTTACTTGGTCAAATCACTCAGAAGGAGAAAGCGAAGCGAAACTCTCGGCGGGTGCAAGCGAATCGCCGGCGCGACCGCCACGCCGGTCGTTAGAACATTCTCTTAGAAAGGACTGTTCTATGCACAGCAAAACTTTTCTGGCGATCATCCTGATAATGCTAGCGCTGACCTTCGTGACGGCCTGCGAGCGAGGTGAGAAAGGTGAGCATGACAGAAACGAGGACGAGCGCGCTGCCGCTCCGACAGCCACCGCAACCTCAACGCACCAAGCAACCCTGCCGGCGGGCAAGGCCACTACTTATAACTTTGATGGCCAGTCGCCAGGCGATCTGCCTTCTAATTTTACAAGCGCACGAACTGGTGAAGGCGATATGGGCAGCTGGGCCATCCTCTCTGAAAATACCGCGCTGTCGAAGCCCAACGTGCTCGCGCAAACTTCGACTGACAGCACCGACTATCGCTTCCCAGTAGCTGTTCTGAACGATGGCGTCTTCAAGGACTTGGAACTCAGTGTCAAGTTCAAGACAGTAACTGGGAGCGTCGACGAGGCGGGTGGGCTCGTCTTTCGCTACAAGGATGAAAAGAACTACTACGTTGTCCGCGCCAACGCCTTAGAGAACAATTACCGGCTCTATCACGTCGTTAATGGGCGGCGTCAACAGTTTGCCGGGGCCAACATCACTGTCACGCCAAAGCAGTGGCATGAGTTGAAAGTAGTTTGCGTTGGCGATCAGATCACCTGCTTTTTTGATGGTAAGCAGGTAATCCAGGCGACTGATGACACCTTCAAAGACGCAGGTAGAGTCGGAATGTGGACCAAGGCTGACTCGGTCACATACTTTGATGACTTCACCGTGACACCGAGATGATTAGTCTTGGGTGAAGCTAATAATCCAGGCGTATGAATCAGTTTGGTTCGGGCGCGCCAATCGTTGGCAAGGAGTCAAGCTCATGAAACTCGCAATCTTTTCTCTCGTTCTACCGTTCGTTTTACTGGCGACCGCAGTTGTCTCAGCACAGACGACTACGATTGATTTCAATAATGAGAAAGTCGGCGAAGCGTCGAGCGGTTTCTCCACTGCACTTACTGGCAGAGGCAGAGCTGGCAAGTGGGCAGTGATGAAGGATAACGCTTCCCCTAATCAGGGCAACGTTCTCGCGCAGACTGACGCCGACACCACCGGCTACCGCTTTCCGGTGTGCGTCTATGATGGACTG
>DASWDX010000024.1:0-5728 GCA_036395055.1 Pyrinomonadaceae bacterium
CACTACCGCCAGACCCGCATCGATCATTTCCCGGGCTGCCGGGTAGCGGCCGGAACCAAGCGTATAAACCGATCCGGGCAAAAGCACGGGTTGCACTTCAGCAGAACGGAGCGCTGCGACTCCCGCCGCATCTGTGTGCTCTAGGTGATCGGCGGTTACCGTACCAAGTTCGGCTGCCAGTTTCGCGCCGCCCGATAATGAAAGCTGATCCGCATGCAGACGCAGCCCTAGTCCATGGCAGCGCGCCGCCGAGAGGATCTTCCACGACTCGTCGGTAGTGAAGACCTTCTCTTCACAGAAGACGTCACAGTATTCCGCGAGTTTCTCCTGAGTCACGCGCGGCAAAATCTCATCGACTATTAGCGATACATACTGTTCACGACGCGATTTGTATTCCCCAGGGATATCGTGAGCGCCAAGAAAAGTGGGGACGTAGCGAAGCGCTGTTTCTTCATCAAGGCGTTTTATGGCGCGGAGAATCTTAAGCTCGTCTTCCAACGTCAGGCCATAGCCCGACTTGGCTTCGACTGTAGTCGTGCCCGTGCGCAGGAACCAATCAGCATAACGGTTGCCGGCCTTGACCAGTTCATCAAGCGTGGCCGCTCTCGTGGCGCGCACCGTCGCTTGAATTCCGCCACCTCGTCCGGCAATCTCCTGATAAGTGGCGCCCCGCGAGCGTTCCTCAAATTCAGCTGTTCGCATACCGGCAAACACCGGATGCGTATGCGCATCGACAAAGCCGGGCATGAGGACGCGGCCGCCCGCATCGATCACATTACACTCGGCGTCAATCAACGGCTCGATCGTTTCGCGCGATCCGACTTTATTGATTCGCTCGCCAACCACGAGCATCGCGCCGTCGGCGACAATTGATAGCTCACGCATTTTCGGGCCAACCCGCGGACGAGCCGGCCCGGCAAGAGTAACAACTTGTGCGCAGTTAATGACGGCTAGTGAACTTGCCAACTTTGATCCCTGCGAGCTTAACCCTGGCATGTTTGTCTTGCATGGCTCAGCCTTCTTTGTACAACCAGGCACCCGCAATTGCGCCCAGAGAGTACTCAACCAATCCCCAGACGAGGAGCAGTACAATCGTGCCGCCGGGAATACCGATGAACACGCTGTTTATGATCCCGCTGTAAAAATAGATGGCAAACCACGCGAAGAGTCCGGCGATGATCGCCGTTTTTACGCCCGGACCGAAACGCGTTCTAATGCAGGCATAGCCCAGCACAAGCACAATGCCCATGACAAAGGTCAGCCCGACGGCGACAGCAATAGCGCTGCCGGCGGGTTCAGGGGGGAAGTTATGTTTGAGCGCGAACTCCCGCATCTGACTTGCGAGCACCTTAGTGTTCAGCAAAAACTCGCCGATGTTGAGCACCAGTCCGGCTAATAGACCGCCAAGTACTACACGACCGAAATTTATTTTGTTCATTTCAGGCTCCTTTTCGGGGGTTAGGCATCGAAATCCGGTATTGAGCCGCAGCATTTATCACAGGATCGATTTGAAGGCTAGTGTTATTGAGCCTAAATCTTGTCGCGGGCCGGTGCCTTGCGAAGCTGGTAAAGGACCATTCCAAGCAGGTTGGCGCCAACTACAACCGCGATTATTTTAATGGCAAAGAATCCCGGACTGTCGACAGGTGTAATCGGAACAAGCGTGAAGTAGCCTGCGATAACGGATACCAGGAAACCTGCAACCGCCGCGACCTTCAACCAAACCGGCGCCTTGACACCGAACCGCTTTATCGCGACCAACGGAATTGCGAAGAGCACCATATAGATCAGGGCGTAGAAAGTTGTGGCAGCATTGTCCTGTAACTGAAACGCTTCCTGTTCCTTTACACCGATTAGGCTTGCGAGGCTGAATGCCAACGTTATCAAACCCACAAATAGTATCGAGTTCACCGGTGTCCTGTAGCGCCGGTGCAAGCGCGCGAACCATGCAGGCAACAGGTTGTCCCAGCCTGCCACCATCGGCAGACGAGTGTTTCCGGCAAAGTAAATGCTCATCAAAGCGATCTGTCTTGCCGCGATGCCGAAAATGGTTAACGACACAAGCAGCGACACCCAGCCAAATGAACTGAAACCAAGACTGAGCACTTGGGGGATTGGGCCGATGAGATCAACTTTGTCCGGACTGACAAAGGCTAGCACTGAGCCCGTACCGAGAATGAACATCAGCGCAATAATTGGTGCGGAGATCATAACTGATCGACTTATGTTGCGAGCCGGTGCGCGGCATTCACCGGCAAGAATCGCGATGTACTCAAACCCGGAGAGGGCCCCGACCGCAAGTTTGCTGAAGACATTAATGTTATACGTTTTCAGCTCGGGAAAGCTTGTCGAAAACGGGTGATAGTTAGCGAGGGTGCCCCGGCCGGCCGTGATGAACGGCAGCAGGATTAGGGTTGCAAACGTTAACAGTAAAAAGGCGCCACCGAAATTCTGAACCCACTTGCCGAGCGTTAAGCCTCGCCTCGACGCCGCGATCATTGTGACCATTAACAGAGTACAGATCAGCGTGGTGATCAACCTGTTCTCGCGCATCCAGTCGGCGCGTGGGCCGACGGCGTAAATAATACTTCTCTTGATGATCAGTCCGATCCCTGACATCACCAGGATGCCAAAAATCCAGAGGTTCCACGCCACCATGAAGGCAACGAAGTCGTTGAATGCCAGTTTGGCCCATTGATAGACACCGCCTTCCAACGGCATCAACCGATTAAGAAAGATAACGACTGCGGCCAGCGGCAAGTAGAACGTAATGATCGCGAGCAGCCAAAAGACCATTTGGTGGTCGCCGAGCTTCGCCGCCCATCCTACCCAAATCGTTCCTACTACGAAAACAATTTGCGTAAGAACCAGATCGAAAAGACCGAGTTCCTTTTTGAAGATAGCGCTGCGCTGCTCAACCTCTCGCTCGAGTTCAGCGAGTTCGGGAGGCAGGGTTTTTGTTTCAGCTCTCAAGAAACGTCTTGGAATTCGAGTTGGATAATCTCAGGGTCAGGAAGGCGGGCTTGCCCCGCTTGATTCGGTGCCTGAATTCTCCTTAAGAACGAACGGGGGCAAGCCCACCTTCCCAACCATGAGACATTCTCAGTTGAGACATTTTCAGTTTAGACAGCAGACCTAACTTGCCGCGGACGTGTGATCGTGGACAATCCTCCAGCCTTGCCTGGTGCGACGCAGAATCAGCGTGAATCTTCCGTGTGGCTCGTCGTTGGCTCGCTGAAGTTGCCACCGGCCCAGGACTAAAGCGGTGTCGTTTCCTATCGGTGTGATTTCCAGGTCAGAATAAGTCAGCGTGCCCATTTTCTCTCGGGAGTTATAGTTCTTCTTATAACGATCGAGCACAGTCTGCCAGCCACGTGTGACGCTGTCCCCGGAAACGAAGACGGTGTCTGCGGAGCGCGAGTAGCCATCCATGTAGTCTTCAACGTCGCCGCGATTCCAGGCCTCGCGTTGCGCGTCGAGCACAGCACGGACAGCGGCGATGATTCTGTCTTCGTGTTTGTTTGCTTTTGCTGAACTCTGGCCTGCTATTGACAGAGGGATGATCGCAAAAAGCAATGCGGCTGAGAGCGAGTTACGCCACATGGTATTTCTGTCCTTTATCGCGACTTGTTGTTGGATCTCTGGCGGCGACGACTATAAAGGCAGTTGGTACTCAGGGACAAGCAGTTATCTTGCTTAAATCGGAACTGCGGTGGCGACCCGATACCAGTTGATTGCAAAACCCCGTGCAATCATTCAGCTTCGACGCCGCAGAAATACGGAACCGGGAGCCGTAGCGACCGGCTGCAAGTCTCGCTGAAGTCAACATTCCATGTACAACTCAATACCGACTGGTGCGCGAAGTACTGTCTTGCTTTGGGCCTTTCGTCTACTTCGTATGCTCATTCAACCACGCCCTTACATCTTCACGCATCGCAGGCACCACCTCATGCGCGGCATCATAGCTCTTGAATTGAACGTTTTGAGCTCGGAGTCCGAGTCGCACTTCGTAGTCCGCAACACGCGACGGCGGATAAAACTCATCTCGCGTTCCCACAAGGTGAAACACGGCCGCTTTCGTTGGCTGATAATGTTCGCGAGTCTCCCAGTCTCCGGGTATGCCGCCACAGATTCCAACAACACCGCGCAGATGATTCGGATGAGTAAAGGCAAAGCGATAATTAAGCGCGCACGACTGGGAAAATCCGAGCAGGAAGATGCGGTTCGCGTCAGCCACACCTTCGCTAGTAAGTGTTTGTATCAAGTCCAGGAGTGCCTGATGATGAATCGCGACCGACTCCTCCGGTTTGAAGTTTGTGACCCAACCAAAGCCAAAGCGCAAAGGTCCGCCAGGATCTTTTGGTTCCTTGATGTGTTGATGAACACCTTGCAACGAAGCGATGATAAAACCATCAGGCGCCAGCGAGAGCGCCTCGCGCATCATTTGTCGCTTGTTTGCTCCATAGCCATGCAGGGCGATCAATAATGGCGCCGGCCGAGCAGCTGGCAAATTGAGATCATAGTAGAGTTTTGTCTCAGCGATGAGACTGCGCTCGACAGCGCCGGTTTGTCTTGAATCGGGTTCAATCATTCGGAAAAGCTTATAGCAGATACCGAACTTCCGGCGATAGCGACTCACCGTCCGAAATTATATCGGTATCTGCCGCTTCGTTGCATTCGCTCGTAATGAAAGTTACGATGCCTGCAAAGATCAAAAACCAGCTAACTGAACTTGGAGAGAGGTGGCTCATGAAATTTCCTGGCGGATTTAACATTCAGCAGATGATGAAACAGGCGCAGGTTATGCAGGAAAAGATGCAGAAGGAGATGGAAGAACTGCGCACCGAAGCTTCAGCCGGCGGCGGCGTTGTCACTGTGGAGATGAAAGGGAATCACGAAATCGTGTCGTTGAAGATCGATCCGGAAGCTGTCAAAGAGGGCGATGTAGAAATGCTGCAGGACATGATCCTCGCCGCCATAAACGAAGCCAACCGCAAAGTCGATGAAGCGATGAAGGGTAAGCTAGGCGGCATGTTGCCACCGGGTCTGGGTGGAATGCTCGGCTGATTATTTTGGTTTCGAGTTCCGAGTTTCGGGTTTCGAGTTCGAATCCGGTTACCCGAATTAACTCGAAACTCTGAACCCGAAACTCGAAACTCTGAACCCGAAACTCGAAACTTGCCATGCTGGAATACGCTGAGCCCGTCACAAAACTCATCGATGAACTGAAACGCCTGCCGAGCATCGGACACAAGTCCGCGCAGCGGCTGGCTTTTCATATCATGCGCACTTCAGACAACGATATTGATCGACTGATTAATGCGATCCGGGAAGTAAAAGAGCGAATCGTGCTCTGCTCGGTCTGTAACAACCTCACGGATGTCGAGCCTTGTCGCATCTGTGCCTCGACTGCGCGCGACCATTCGGTAATCTGCGTTGTTGAAGAACCCCACAGTCTGGTCGCCGTGGAGAAGACACGCAGTTTCAAAGGGGTCTACCACGTACTCCACGGAAGTCTCTCACCCATCCGCCATATCGGCCCAAACGAACTTCACCTGGCAAATCTTTTGCCGCGCCTCAAGCCGGAAAACAACGAGGGAGTAGAAGTGACTGAGGTAATTCTGGCAACTAACCCCACCACCGAAGGCGAGGCGACGGCGAATTACATCAGCCGTTTACTTAAGCCGCTCGGCCTGCGCGTAACGCGCATTGCGATGGGCATGCCGGT
>DASWDX010000025.1:0-8759 GCA_036395055.1 Pyrinomonadaceae bacterium
CCGTCCTGCAAACGATCAGATGAACCGTAGCCAATCGCGACTGCGTTGTAAGCGTCGTAAATGTTTTCATAACACGGCGCCATCTCCTCGAGGACGAGCGAACGCAGCCCGAGCGCAAGATCCTGAATCCCGCGATCATACGGCTTGAGAAACTGGATGAGCGCTGCTGGCGGTGGATAACGACGCATACTAAATGTTTGTGAAGGCTATCTAGTTTTCATTGCGACCACGCGAAAACCGTTTTTGCGACTGCGATTTCCCGTCAGATCCCGGGATCGACTCTCCGCGCTGAGTGCGGACAGAGGATGTAAAACGATCCGCCGGGAATGATGCCGTACTTCTGAACTTCAGCTTGCAGCCATGGGCTGCCAGCAGTTGCGGCTCCGTTCGTAGTTGGATCTCTCGACTTCAACCGGCGGAATACAACTTGATAATGCGCTCGATAGCATGGCGACACACTGTGCAGAAGTGGTTAGTACGTGTAAACATGATGCAATCTATTTCCGGCCGGTAGTAACCCTTCGATTCATAGATCGCGCCCTCGAATGCGCCGACGTGTCCCACATACTTTTCTTTGGCAAACAGGGCTTGCTCAAACTTCAACTCCTCGCTAAAGAGTGCTTCCATTTCGCTTTCTGGACGTTTCTCCTTGCGCAGTTGCGTCCGGCGCTTTTGAATCTCGCGCGAATAATTTTCAAAGGCTTCTTTATTCCATGGAGTGGGAATAGGTGTGTCTGTTGAGACGAGGTCTTTCCATTTGAGGGCAGCACGTAGATCGCCCGACGCTCCAAAAATCCCAGGTTGAGAACTGAGCAGCGCCGTAGCATTTGGTTCCCACGGCTCAATACGCTCAGGCGGGGCTGTGTAAGCGACCGACGACGTGTAGTACTCGTCGGCGAGGCCCGCGAAATGGTGGCCAAATTCGTGAACGAAAACATAATTTGCGAAGGCGTTGTCCGCGGCCACGGTGCTGTAAAGATTAAAAATTCCCCCGCCGCCATACGTGCGATTGTTGGCAAGTATCTCGATGAACTCATAGGGAGCAAACTGCGCGACTCTACGAAGCGCGTGGTTATCAAAAGAGAGTACGTAACGCTCGGAGCCAAAGGCGTCGTAAGTTGCGCCCAACGGAGAGTCGCGGTAGATGCCGGTCGACGGGCGTGAGATTCCGCTCTCGGCTGCGGGAGGACATAACGCCCAAACGTTAAAGTCGCTTCTGTGCTCTTTGAATGGGAAGGTCGCGAACAATACTTCCGTTAACCGGCGTGCGTCGCCTTGAAACTTCTTCAGCTCTTTCGCGGTGTAGCCGTCGCCGAGAATCACAAGATCGACCTTAGTCGTCGGATCACCCATTTTCTGAATCGCAATCAAAGACGAGGGTGCCTGCGGTCTCGATCGATCGATAAAAATATTTTTCGGATCGATGACGGTAGACCACATGTCTCGCCAGGCATTCTTTGCGTCACGCTTCTTCAGTACGATTTCCACCGGCGCCTCGGGCTCCGGGAAGCGCAGTGATTCGCTGAACGTGCGCATCAGGGCCGTGGCTTCGTCCGTCGTTTCCCACTCGCCGAAGACGGAAGCGAAACCCCGCGAATAAAGAACGCGCTTGCTCTTTTGATCACGAACTTCGAAGAAGTATTTACCAAGATTCGTCTCGTCAATTGTCTTACTCATATCGCCGGGCCAGGGCAGAGGCTCGATGACAACATGATCGATACTAAACACCTCCTGTTTCGAGTTGCCGGTGTGGTAGTAATCCAGCCGCATCGTTTCTGGCACTGCAAAGACTGAGTAAGCCGGAATGAGCAGGCAGAGGAATAACAAGATGTATTTGGTCATGGCGCGATTGTAGCAAACAGGCGTCGCTCTAGCGCTTTGCTATCGAGGTCGTTTGCCAGGCGATAAGGTGCCAACGCTCGCCCGCCTTTGAATACGCTCTAATGAAACGCTCTTGATCCACGGCGACCGGGTTCTGAGGCCGGGTCTGCGGTGACGACGTTTAATATTCCATAAACTGGTAGCGAATGGTAGTCCGTCCAACGACCAACGCGTTGTCTCCGTGCAAACGGATGGCGAGATCGTCCACGGTCTTGTCCGGGCCGGTGCTTACGCCGCATCGCGCCCCATTCGTGGCGCGCGCGACGGCTGTCACATCCGCCTTCTTCTTAATGCCGCCTTGCGGGCATGCTATACTGGGCCGCTTGTTTTAGTCCCGCGATTGCTGCATGAAAGCGCAGTAAAACCAACGTCCGGAGAGTTGAGTAATAACCGAAGGTGAGTAATGTCTTAGAGATCATTCCGCTCGGCGGCATCGGCGAGTTTGGAATGAATTGCATGGCTGTGCGTTACGAGGACGAGATGCTCATCCTCGACGCAGGTATGGGGTTTCCCGAAGAGACCGCCTACGGCGTTGATGTTTGTATTCCCAACTTCGATTTCCTCGAAGAGTATCGTAACAGCATCACAGCCATAGTCCTCACTCATGGCCATGAAGACCATCTTGGGGCACTGCCATACATTCTGAAGAAATTCAATGTCCCCGTTTACTGTTCCCACTTCACCGCCGGATTGGCTGAGAGCAAGCTGGAAGAACACGACTTGCTCGGCGACACTCTGTTGCATCGCGTTGAGCCACGCGAGGTCGTGGAAATTGGAATCTTTAGTGTGGAGTTCATTCGCGTTTCGCATTCCCTGGTAGATTGTTTCTCCCTGGCCATCAAAACGCCGGTGGGCACAATAATTCACACGGGTGATTATAAGGTTGATGAAACGCCAGTGATTGGCGAGCCAATTGATTTGCGCTCGTTTCGACGTTATGGCCAGGAAGGCGTGCTGGCCCTGCTTTCGGATTCCACGAATGCGACCGTCCCGGGTCGAACCCCGTCCGAACGCGCGGTGATCCCAGCCTTTGAAGAAATTTTCAGCGAAGCCCCCGGACGGATCATAGTCGCGGCCTTCGCGTCATCTATTCATCGCCTGCAGATCGTGCTCGACATAGCACAGCAATTCAACCGTAAAGTATGTGTGCTGGGCCGCTCGATGCAAAAGAATGTGGAGATTGCCGATCGCCTCGGATACCTGGATATTCCCGATGGCTTGCTAATCCCACTAAACGAAGCAAAGCAGAGGCGCAATCATGAAATTGTCTTCCTTGTGACTGGATCACAGGGCGAAGCGCGCGCGGCGCTTTCGCAGATGGCAACACAAAGCTACAAGGGACTGATGATCGATGAGGGCGATACAGTGGTACTCTCGGCGCGCATCATTCCTGGTAACGAACGTTTGATTTCTCGAATGATCGGGATGATATACAAGCGTGGCGCAAACATCATCGAGGAAAAGCGGCGGTTGGTACACGTAAGCGGACACGCCTCGCAGGAAGACATTCGCATCATGACGGAAGCGGTACGGCCGAAGTTTGTTGTGCCGATACATGGCGAGTATCGCATGCTGTTTCGTCATAAGGAGTTTGTTAAAAACCACCTTGGCTTTTCGGAAGAAAACATCATCCTGATCGAAAATGGTGACGTGCTCGAGCTTGACGGCGAACGTGCGTCAGTGATTGAGAAGCGAGAAGTACCACGAACCTTCATTGACGACAGCGGGTTTGAAGAGATAACCAGTGAAACGGTACGCCAGCGTCGGCAGATGGCCTACGAAGGTATGGTAACGCTGATAGTCACGGTTGATGCAGAAACCGGAGAAGTTCAGGGCGAGCCGGAGATCGTAGCGCGGGGCGTGCGGGGGTTTGATTCAGCCAACGGAGCGTTGAATGATGCGAGACGTATTCTTGCTGCCGCCATCGCCGGCGCTTCACGCCAAACACTCGAGGACGAGAGTCTCCTGAAAGAGCACGTGCGCGTAGAACTGAAGCGATTTATCCAGAAACTTACCGGGGCAAGGCCGGTGATCATGCCGGTGGTTGTTCAAGTGTGAGTTTCGAGTTTCGGGTTTCAAGTTCCGAGTTCAAGAACGCATCTCGGTTATGAACCAAGCCGAAAGTCGAAACTCGAAACTCGAAACCCGAAACTGGGAACCCCCGATGAATTACTGGACTAACAAAGTAGTAATAATCACGGGCGCATCGTCGGGCATCGGACGTGCACTCGCCATTGAGATTGGACGGCACGGCGCAAAGTTGGGCTTGATTGCAAGGCGAGCCGAGGTCATTGATGAAGTGGTTCGCGAAGTGGAAGCGGCCGGTGGCAGGGCCATGGCTTTGCCGGCTGATGTACAGGATGCAGACTCAATCTCGGCCGCGGCGGTTAGACTGCGCTCCAGCATTGGCCCAATCGATGTATTAATTGCGAATGCGGGAATAGGCCCGACCAGGGATGCTGCGAACTTTAGTGCTGCAGAAGTTTCTCACGTTATCAATGTGAACGTTATCGGAGCATCGAATAGCGTTGCGGCTGTCATTCCCGAAATGGTCGAACGCGAGAGCGGCCAACTGGTGGCGATATCGAGTTTGGCTGCTTATCGCGGTCTGCCGCGGTCGGCTGCTTACTGTGCCAGCAAAGCCGCGGTTTCGGCATTTTTCGAGAGTCTGCGATTAGACCTGGAGCCGCGAGGAATTGATGTCACGATCATTCATCCTGGTTTTATCAAAACGCCGCTAACCGAGGGCCGAGATGCGCAGATGCCCTTTTTGATGGAATTGGACGACGCGGTACGAAAGATGGTTCGGGCAATCGAAAAGCGTCGGAAGCGCTATTCGTTTCCCTGGCAGCTTGCGACGATTGTTCGCGCAGGCATGCTAATGCCGATTTGGATGTACGACAAGATTTCACGGGCGAATTCATTTCGGGAATAAGACGAACTTTGGACTTGGGTCTTTGGCCTTTGGAGAAAATTCTGCGACATTGAAAAGCTAGGGAGCAAGAGCCAAGACCTAAGAACAAAGACCTAAGACCGAAGAACCCGGCGGGACGCGTTCAAAACCTTAATGACCCTTCTCCAAGCCATCATCCTGGGTATTGTCCAGGGGTTAACCGAATTCATTCCCATCAGCTCCACTGCCCATTTGATTTTCGCATCCCGACTGATTGGTCTTTACAACGGGATGGATCAGATCCTTAAGGCTGAACAGACGACGGCCACCATCGCTGTCGTTCAACTAGGCACGCTACTGGCGGTCCTGATCTATTTTGCTCGCGACATCATCAATATCACGCGTGCCTTCGTGCGCGACCACATAGCGTTGCTGACTGGTAAGCGAGTCATTCCTGATGCTCCCACTCCAGCCGGGCTGCCCGGAAAAGCGGGGCCCGGACTTTCGCAGGAGGCCTGGCTTGGTTGGTTGGTTATTATCGGTTCTATTCCGGTTGCGGTTATTGGATTGCTTTTCAAGCATCAGATTGAAGGAACGTTTACGAAGAACCTTTGGACAATCGCGACCATGATGATCGTGGTAGCGGTTCTATTGGTGCTGGCAGAATTGGTTGGCAAGCGAAACCGATCTATTGCGGACTTGAAGGTAGGCGACGCATTGGCAGTCGGTTTTGCGCAGGTGTTGGCTTTGATTCCAGGCTCAAGCCGTTCTGGTTCCACCATTATGGCAGGGCTTTTCACAGATCAAACTCGGGAAACCGCCGCGAGGTTCTCTTTTCTGCTCTCAATACCTGCGATTGCCGCCAGCGGAATTCTGGAGCTCAAGGAAGCGATCCACAAGCTTCCGGACGGAAGTTATCTTCCTTTGATTGTGGCGACTGTCGTATCTGGTGTGATTGGCTATGCCTCGATTTGGTTCTTATTGCGATTTCTCCGAACCCATTCCACCACACTCTTCATTGTTTATCGCTTGATAGTCGGCGCGGCGATCATATTCGCACTGGTTGGTGGGTATATCTCAGCTCATGCGGCCTGAATCCTGGCGGTCCATGCATCTTTCTTTTCGCGTCCTGCGCTGTGCCTTTTCCAAGAGCAGAAAATACTTAATTGAAAAGAACACAAAGAAGACCGCAAAGAATTTAACGTCATTCGCTGGAAGCGGGAACCGCGCCTTCCAGAATCAAATCGCTAACAAAACCTTCCGGATTCAGGTAAACTACTTCTGCCCTTCTTCCTCGCCGGCCCCCGAAGTTCAGGGTCAACTCATCAATTGCAAAAAGGCGGTGAGCTTTATATGACTGAAAAAGAATCCCGAAGCGCGCCTGTGCCCTCCCAACGTCCACGCAGCCCCCGCGTTCCGGTCGAATTTGCTCTGGGAGTAGAAGGAAAAACTCCAAGCGGTGAGTCATTCAAGGTCCAAGCCCAGGCAATTAAGATAAGTCGAGGCGGGGCGACAATTTTGTTAGACGCCGACGTGGCGCCCGGATCTATCGTTAAACTAACACCTCCATTTGGGCGGGAGCTCAATGCTGAAGTCAATGGAGTGTGGACTGACCAGATTGATGGCCGACCGCGAATTGGTGTTAAACTACTTGATGAAGACGGCTGGTTTGCTGAATAAGTCTTGCTGAAAAATTGAGCGATTGATGAACCTCACATGAAGGCCAAACGTTGGATAGTGCGGGAGCACAACACGCAGAGTGTCGCCTCACTCGCTGGCGTTTTGGCTGCCTCCCCGACGTTGGCAGCGCTGCTTATGTCGCGCGGATGCGGCGATGAGCGATCTGCCAGAAGTTTCCTTAAACCTTCCTACGATCAACTGCATGATCCATATCTCATGCTTGGCATGAGCGAAACTGTGCCGCGTTTGCTGCGGGCGATCAGTTCCGGCGAACCGATACTCGTCTATGGCGACTATGATGTGGACGGTACGACAGGCACGGCTTTGTTACTTCGGGCGTTGAATCTGTTAGGTGCGCGCACCGGCTTTCACGTCCCGCATCGTTTTACGGAAGGCTACGGCATACAGCAGGCTGCACTGCAAAAGGCCGTCAGCGAGGGTTATAAACTGGCTATCAGTGTCGACTGTGGCATACGGGCACACGCGCCACTCTATTGGGCTCGCGATAATGGACTCGATGTAATCATCACAGATCACCACCTGCCCGATGATTCGGCGACCGGTGAAGGCGTTCCCCCTGCTTACGCCGTCCTGAATCCTAACCAGAGAGACTGTAATTATCCCGATAAGAACCTTGCCGGTGTGGGGGTTGCATTCAAGCTCGTAGATGCCTTGTTTCGAAACCGCGGACGGGAATCGCAAGTCAGCGCGTTTCTCAAAATAGTCGCGATCGGCACTGTTGCGGACGTCGCGAAATTGACCGGCGAAAACCGCACAATTGTCGCGCTCGGCTTGAAGGACCTGTCGAAGGCGACCAATCCAGGATTGCGCGCGTTGATGGAAGTAGCGGGTTGCGGTGATGGCGCCGGTCTGACTGCCTATGACATCGGATTCCGTCTTGGCCCCAGAATCAACGCCGCGGGCCGAATGGATGCCGCGCGCGCCGTTGTGGAACTTTTCAGCACCACGGACCACGACGAAGCGCGGCGCCTGGCTTTGCATCTCGACACGCGCAACCAGGAACGAAAGCAGGTTCAGCAGGAGATAGTGGAGCTTGCAATTGCAGAATTGGAAGGTGCTGAAACCGAGTCGGCCAACTCTTACGTTGCTGTCATCGCCGGCGATGGATGGCACCGGGGCGTGATCGGCATTGCCGCATCCAAGATTGCTGAACGGATCAACCGGCCTTGCGTTGTATTGTCGATTGATGGCGACCTGGCCCACGGTTCTGCGCGTAGTATTGAGCCATACCATCTCTTGAACGGTTTAACGGCCTGCGCTGATCTTTTCGAAAAATTCGGCGGCCACTCCCATGCGGCAGGAATCACTCTGAGGCCTGAGCGTATTGTCGAACTTCGCCGCCGGCTGAACGAACACGCGGCGTCATGTTTGACCCCGGAGGATTTGCAGCCGTGTGTTTATATCGATGCTGAATTGCCGACGGAGGAAATCACCTTTGAGTTGGTCAAGGAATTACAAATGTTGGAGCCCTACGGCGCCGGCAATTCTCGACCAGTTTTTTGGGCTCGCAACTTGTGCATCCTCTCTGAACCACGTTTAATTGGACAAAAGCATCTCAAGATGTTCGTTGCTGGACCGAAAGGCCGCCCACTTGAGACGATCTGGTGGCAGGGCGCTGAACGAATGGCGGCCGTTAAAAGCGGCCTTGAGATGGCTTATACGATTGAAACGAGCAATTGGACGGGCGAGACGTTTTTGCAGCTGTCGGTGCAGGACGTAAGGACAAAAACAGTCGACAGTCAACAGCAAATAGTCAACAGTCAACAGTGAACAGTCGACAGCAGATGGGGAATAGTAGGCTAAATAACGACGGACGGAATCAAACAACATGGAATCATTTCTTTCGGACCGTTTGCTGTTGGCCGTCGACTGTCGACTGTTGACTGTTGACTGTTGACTGTTGACTGTTTGCTGTTTGCTTCTTCTTAGCCATGCAGGAAATTACCAAAAAGAGAGCAATCGCTATCGGGTGGCGGGCGCGCGCGCCGCTGGTTGCTCGGGCAGGCGCTTTATTGGTTCTCGTCGCTGCGATTGTTTTCGTAGCCATTTCGTATTATCGCCTGCGGAATAACGTCCCATTCCGACTCAAATCCGAGACGCCCGAACTTTCCAAAGAGATTAAGGGCATAGTTGAAGGATACGAGCAACGATTAATGAAGGGCGACCGCTTGTATCTATGGCTGCGTGCGGCGCGCGATATTACTTTCACAGACGATCATCATGAACTCGAGCAGGTTAATCTGGCCGTTTATCCTCCGGACGGTGATAAGCCGGATCAGATTGT
>DASWDX010000026.1:0-5741 GCA_036395055.1 Pyrinomonadaceae bacterium
GCGGTCATCGCCCTGACACTTGGTATCGGAGCAAACACTGCACTCTTCAGTGTAGTCAACGCCGTGTTGCTTCGTTCGTTGCCATATCCCGACGGTGACCGGTTGGCAATTGTTTGGGAACACAGGAGGAGCGGCACGGGAAATCCGCAGAACGTGATTAACCTCGGCAACTTCTACGATTGGAAAGAACAGAACCGCGTGTTTGTGGATATGGCCGCCTTCTTTGATCTCAACGTCAATCTCACGAGTGATGGTGAACCGGAAGAAGTGGCGGGCCAGATAGCCACGACAAATCTTTTTTCCGTACTGGGCGTGAATGCTCTTCGCGGTCGAACGTTCACTCCCGATGACGGAAAAGATGGTCAACCGGACGTGGTCGTAATCAGCCACAACCTTTGGCAACGACGCTTTGGCGGCGCAGAGGTGGTGGGACGCAAGATCATCCTAAATAATCGAGAGAACATTATCGTCGGTGTGCTGCCGCCGGAGGTTGGGTGGTATGTCCAAAAAGGTTCGATGATCAATAAGCCACCGGAGATATGGTCGCCCTGGCAGGTCTCAAGTGAGTTGCGACGGCGAAGAGGGAGATTTGCGCGAGCCGTGGCGAGATTGAGGCCAGGGGTCACACTCAGTCAGGCCCAGAGTGAAATGAACATCATCGCCGCCAGGCTCGAGCAACAATACCCCGAGTTCGATACGCAGTGGGGCGTAAACGTGGTCCCTTTGCGCACCCAGTTTACCGGTGAGATACGCAGACCGTTGCTGATCCTTTTGGGCGCGGTGGGTTTCGTATTGCTCATAGCCTGCGCGAACGTGGCAAATTTGTTATTGGCGCGCGCCTCTTCCAGAAAGAAAGAAATTGCGGTGAGAGCGGGGCTTGGCGCCAGTCGCTGGCGTATCGCGCGACAACTGTTAACAGAAAGCGTGCTGCTGTCGCTGATTGGCGGGGCGTTTGGATTACTGTTGGCATGGTGGGGGACCAGGGCCCTCATCTCGCTGAGTCCGCCGGGGCTAATGGACCTGCGGAATGTCGCAGTCAACCTCCCGGTCCTGGGTTTTACCTTCTTACTGACGTTGCTTACCGGAGTTGTCTTCGGGCTCGTGCCGGCGCTCGAGGCTGCGCGTTTCGATCTTAACGATTCACTCAAGGAAGGCGGAAAGCATATTGGCGGCGGTTCGCGAAGTCATCGACTGCGCAACCTGTTCGTCGTTACGCAAGTCGCGCTCGCGTTGGTGTTGTTAGTGGGGGCCGGTTTGTTTATGAAGAGCCTTGGTCGTCTGCGATCGGTCGATCCTGGATTCAACGCAGACAATCTCCTGACCATGCGCGTCAGCCTGCCGCCGCGCAAGTATGACACCGATCAAAAGGCTTTGGAGTTTTTCAGCCGAGCGCTCGAGCAGATACGCTCGCTTCCGGGCGTGCAGACTGCGGGAGCTATCAACACGCTGCCCTTTGCCGGACCACATTCGGGAACAAGGATGGAAGTTGAAGGACAACCAAAGCTGCCTCCCGGCCAGGAACTAACCACGGGAATCTGCGTAACGGACGCGAATTATTTTCAAGCGATGCAAATCCCGCTCAAGCGTGGTCGCCTTTTCACTGAGCAAGAGGCAAAAGAAATGCGGCACGTCGTCGTGGTCAACGAGACATTCGCGCGGACGAATCTGCCCGGCCAGGATCCGCTGGGCAAACGTGTAACGATCGCGATGAAAGATGAAAACGTGCCCACGGAGATCATCGGTATCGTCGGCGATACAAAACATTTGGGGTTGGACACCGAGACCGAGGACATGGCGTATTGGCCGCAACCCGAGCTGGTTTATCCATACATGACGCTGGTCATCAGGACACAAGGCGAGCCTGCCGACATTACACCCGCTGCCCGCAACGTAATTCGCAATATCGACCCTGAACAACCGATTGGTGAGGTAAGCACGATGGAGAACCTGCTGGCCAAATCCATTGCGCGATCGCGGTTCAACGCAATTCTGCTTGCCGTTTTTTCGCTGGTAGCGCTGGTAATGGCGGCAGTCGGAATCTATGGCGTCATGTCCTATTCCGTGCTGCAACGGACGCATGAGATTGGACTACGCATGGCATTGGGCGCGCAACGGCGCGACGTGCTTCGACTCGTGTTAAAGCAGGGAGTCATTCTGGGATTAATCGGAGTGGCTGCGGGCCTCATTGCATCGTTTGGACTAACCAGACTGATCGTGAGCCTCTTGTTTGAAGTACCGGCCACAGATACCAAAACCTTCGCTGCGGTCGCGGCTGGCTTGTTTCTGATTACTCTGATTGCTTGTTACATACCTGCGCGACGCGCAACGAAAGTCGATCCGTTGGTGGCGCTTAGGTATGAGTAGATCGGAATTAGGGGCCATGGAAAATCTATTAAAGGACATTCGCTATGGCGTACGCAGCCTGTTGAAACGTCCCGGCTTCACAGTGGTCGCAGTGATGACTCTGGCGCTGGGCATCGGCGTGAACACTGCGATATTCAGCGTAATCAATGCGGTCTTGTTGCGCTCCCTGGCTTACGGGGAACCGGCCAGGCTGTTGACCTTCCGTTCGAACCAGTCGGCCCCTGATCTGGCGGCCGTCGAGAAGCAAAGCCATGTGTTCAGCAGTTTCGGCGGGGAAGTTAAGCAGCCTATGGATTACACCGCAGGCAGCGAGCCCGTGCAGTTTCAGGTCGGCCAGGTTACCGGCGGATTTTTCGAAACATTAGGCGTGAAGGCAGAGCGTGGCCGCGTATTAACTCACGAAGATGACAAAACCGGGGCGCCCCACGTTACGGTGTTGAGTCACGCGTTATGGGTTCACCAATTTGGAGCTGATCCAGAGATTGTCGGCAAGACAATTCCATTAAGCGGAAATGTCTACACCATCACGGGTGTAATGCCCGAAAGTTTCTTATCACCACGCGACAACACCGAAGCATGGACTCCGGTACAAGTATCAAATCCGGTGGCTGCGAATTTTCGCGGCGTGCATTTTCTCCGCACATACGGGCGTCTGGCTGCAGGTGCGAGCATTGAACAAGCGCGCGCTGAAATGCAAGTGATTGATAGGAATCTCGCCGAGCAGTATCCGGCCGATAATAAGAACCGCAGCACGGTTTTGATTCCTTTACACGAGCGCATCGTCGGCCAGTCGCGACAGTCATTGCTTGTCTTGTTCGCAGCGGTAAGTTTGGTTTTGCTGATTGCGTGCGCGAATTTTGCCAACCTGCTGCTGGCACGCGCTGCTGAGCGTGAGCCCGAGTTTGTAATTCGCACGGCGCTGGGCGCCGGCCGCTGGCGGTTGATTCAACAACTCTTGACTGAGAGTTTGCTGATCTCGTTTGCCGGAGGCGCCATTGCAGTGTTGCTGGCAATCTGGGGAACCAATTTGCTGGTTGCGCTGCAGCCGGAGGATATACCTCGCTTGCAGGAAGTTGGCGTTGACGGGCGCGTGCTGGCTTTCACCTTCGTCGTCTCGTTGTTGACCGGAATTATTTTCGGCCTGGTGCCGGCATGGACCGCGTCCCGCAGCGGTCTCAACGAAGGCTTGAAGGAGGGTGGTCGCAGTGCCACAGCCGGCAGACCGCGTCAGCGTCTGCGCAGCACGTTTGTTGTTGTCGAACTCGCAGTTGCTCTTGTTTTGCTTATCGGTGCGGGTTTGCTGATCAAGACATTTTGGAACCTGCGATCAGTCGAGCCGGGGTTCAATCCTGATCATCTTTTGACGATGCGGGTTGAGTTGCCCGAGGCACGTTACAAGGAAGTAGACCAGCAGACGCGCTTCCGCACACAGGCGCGCAACAGATTTGGAGGGTCGACTCTCAACTACCGGTGAGCAAGTTAAAAACAATGAATGACGTCGCCGCCGCGTCGTTCGCCGCCCGCCGTTTCAATATGTTGCTGCTGGCAATTTTTGCCGGCCTGGCCCTGGTTTTGTCGGCGGTGGGTATCTACGGTGTGATGTCTTACATCGTGACGCAACGTACCCAGGAAATCGGTATTCGTATGGCCCTCGGCGCACGTACGAATGACGTGCTCAAACTAATCCTGAGAAACGGCATGACACTTACGCTACTGGGAGTCGCTATCGGGTTGGCCGGTGCGTTTGCATTAACTCGGTTGCTGACGACATTGCTCTTTGGGGTCAGGCCGACTGATAGGCCCACCTTTATTGCGGTCTCGATGGTACTAGTCTTTGTGGCATTACTGGCTTGCTATCTGCCCGCACGTCGCGCAACGAAAGTCGATCCGTTAGTGGCGCTTAGATATGAGTGACTTTTGGAGTGCGGTGACCTGTCACCGCTTTGGTCCTGGGCGGCTTGACGCCCAAGGCTTTCGGTGGTTCGTGGCCGCGACAGGACGCGACCGACTAAAGCGGTGACAGGTCACCGCACTCCAAAGAATCGGGAATCGGACGGGAGTGAGTTTTTATGAATGCATTTTTTCGTGATCTTCGTTATTCGCTTCGCCTATTGCTTAAGAGCCTGGGATTTACAACTGTTGCCCTGATTTCAATCGCACTCGGTATTGGCGCGAACACGACAGTCTTCAGCGTAATTAACGGCGTACTGCTGAAATCATTGCCTTACAAGGATCCAAGTAGTCTGGTCCTGATGTGGGGCGATGGCCGAACTGAAGGCAGGCTGTCAAAACACAATCAGGTGTCGGCCACTGACGTGGCCGACTTTCGCGCACAGTCAACGGTGTTTGAAGACGTCACCACCTATTCCGGTTGGTACCCCCTCATGTCGGGCGATAGAGAAGCAGAAAGAATTCCCGGCATTCAGGTCGGCGACGGTTTTTTCAAAGTCATGAAGGGCGAGCCACTGCTTGGTCGCATCTTTACGCCTGAAGAACAAGAGGACGGAAGAGACCGGGTGATCATTTTGGGGTACGGACTATGGCAACGCCGTTTCGGTAGTGACCAGAATGTTGTGGGCAAAACAATCTCACTTAACGGGCGACCTTACAACATCGTCGGGGTCATGGGCCCCGACTTTCAACCGCTTCCTAAATCGCTGGTTTCACCAGAAGGTCAATTCTACCGGCCAGTCGCCGAGAATTATGACGACTCAGCGCGCGACTCGCGTCACCTGCGAGCGATTGCCCGTCTCAAGCCAGGAGCAACGGTGCAGCAGGCGCAAACGGAAGTGAATATTATTGCTCAACGCCTCCAAGCCGCACATCCACTAACCAACAAGAACCAGGGCGCGGCGGTGGTCTCCATCACGGATGAGATTACCGGCGGGATACGCGAAACCTTGTGGCTCATTCTCGGAGCAGTCGTACTGGTACTGCTTATCGCTTGCGCGAACGTCGCGAACCTGTTGCTCGCACGGTCGTCAGTAAGATTCAAAGAGATAACTATTCGCTCAGCGATCGGCGCCGCCAGGACTCAACTGGTTCGTCAGTTATTAACAGAGAGCTTGCTACTCGCGCTGGTGGGCGGAGGTCTTGGCTTTCTGATCGCTGTTTGGGGAACCAGCCTGGTGGCGACGTCAGGCGCAACTATCAATCCCATGTTCAGCAACATTCGCCTGGATATGAGGTGCCTGGCCTTCACGCTCGTCGTCTCAGTGTTGACGGGTTTCGTATTCGGACTCGCGCCTGCCCTGCAGATCTCAAAACCAAACCTCGCTGAGTCGCTGAAGGAATCCGGGCGCAGTTCGGGGCCTGCTACCAGTCGCAACCGTCTCCGCAGCGTACTCGTGGTTTGCGAGATCGCAATGACCCTGGTT
>DASWDX010000027.1:0-10143 GCA_036395055.1 Pyrinomonadaceae bacterium
TGACGCGATACCCGCGAATCTGTGATTCTCCCTGAATATTTATGATCGGATCAGCCTGTCGCTGCGGCGGGAGGTCCATCAAAGCGCGCGTTATCTCGTAGCGATCATTGCGGAAATTCAGCGTGCCGCTGGTGGCGGTGACGCGTCCGGAGATTAGCGGGTCTCTCACCGGGCCATTTACGACTAACGAAACTGAACCTACCAGATCCGCGAGGTTATTTCTCACTACGAGCGCGTTCCGGCCTTCTACTCGCAAATCGCTAAACAAGGCTGCGCGGATCAACTCAATCTCCGCTCCCTCTTCGATCGATTCAGCACGCCTGAAATTAATCAGATCCGCGAGTTCGATGTCCTCGGTGTATTCGGCGCGCCGAACATTAACTACTCCGCCAATCAGTTGTTCGCGTGAGGTACCTTTAATTTCAAGATCAAGATTGGCCGTCGTGCGGAAATTCTCGGGATAAGGTACCGTGACATTGTCACCGTGGACATTGAACAGGAAGCGAGAGAGCGTGAAGCCCTCCAACAAAGCGCCGCCGGTAACAGAGACGTGGCCACCGCCCATCGTGCCGGTCATGGAGTCGATTTGCGCCTGGTTGGAAGAGAATCTAACCAGTGACTTAACATTGGCGACGGTCCAACGTTCATTTCCGATCAGCAAAGAAAACGAGCCGCCCGCGACCGAAGCAGTGCCGTTAAGCCGCGGCCGTTCGTATGTGCCGGTGACTCGCACCGCAACTTCAGCAGTACCGGAAAGAAACGCATCAGGACTTAATCCATTCAGCACTCGAAGGTTGAGCTGGCCGTCGGCAGTCATATTTTGTCGGCCCTCGGCGCCAACGGCGAGGGTTCCACCCAAGACAATGTTCGTGCCCGGCCCGGTGAATTGAGTCTGTTCGAAGGTTACCTCGTTCGGTGAGAAGCGCACGACCAGTGGTGACGCGGCATTGAGCTGAACGTCTTCAACTTTGAAACTCAGACTGCTAAAGTTTGCCGTTCCCTGCAAACCCCCGGCGGAAAAATATCCATCCTCGTCCAAAAGGTTACCGCTTGCCTTGAGCGTACCGGTTGCCAGTCCGGAAATGTTCACGGAGGTTTGTGGCAGCAGTATTCTCAACAAGCCCGTCAGGTCCGCATTGTTTAGAGTGGTTTCGATGTTGGCGGCCAGCTTGTCGCTGCCGAGATTGACTCGAGCGGCAATCACTTGCGCAGGACCAAGCAGTCCAGTGGTCAACGTAATATTCAGTTGTTTGTTCTCAGTCCGACCGACTAGCGCAAGAGTACCCGCAGGGCGCCCATTGATTACGACGTCGCGGCCCTGACCGTCAAAAGTAATTTGATAGGCTGAGAAATCTCGGTCCGACAAGTTGCCCGAAATATACCCGTTGAAGTCGGCTGTACCGGAGATATTTGCAAGTCCAGGTCGATTGGCGAGCGCGATTACCCGGCTCAGTTGCACTCCTTCGGCGCGGCCCTGGAAATCGAAAGCTCTGCTAGTCGTGTCATATGCGCCCCTTGCGACAATGTGGCCGGCGGCTAACCGCGCATCGACGTTTTCAATACTCACCTTCGAGCCCGCAAAGGTTGCGCGCGCGACCATGCTTTCCAGCGGCTCTCCACCCAACCGGCCGGGACCAAAACGCAACTCGGCGCTGCCGCTCATGGCGTTTGGTATGCCGGTGATTCTTATTTGGCCGGAAGCGTCCGCTTGGGTATCAGCAAATTGAGCCCGGGTTGACTTGCCTAGAGGCAGAGCCGCAATCAGATTACCAGCGTTGACCCGATCGAGCGTTGCTTCAAACGTAGTGTTGTCTTTCCCCGTGCGCGGCGCAGCCAGGGTAAACTGCATCCCACCGCCGTCCTTCTCCGTCAAACGTCCATCAGCAATGCGCAACTCCGCGTCCGTCATTCTTAGCGAGGCGGACAGAGAGCCAAGATCATTTCCATTGACGAGGAGTGTGCCCAGTGAAATTCGACCATCAATATCCGGTGCACTGAGTCTTCCTCTTAACGTTCCATTGAAAGCCAACTCGCCTGCGAGATCGATACCGTAAGTCCGCATCTGCTCTTCAACATCGGGAAGCAAACCCGACGAGACGAGAACAGTCTGCAACTCCGCCGCGTCTGATGAATTAAGCTCGACCTGGAGGTTGGAATCCGCGGAGAACGAAAACTGTCCAGTGGCTTTTAGTTTTGTAGCAGTGGTTTGCAGATCGACTTGATCGATATTGAACAAACCATGGTCAGCGCGGATGGCAACTACGCCGGAAAGGGGAACGCGCCCGTTGGCTGTTGTTACATCTTCAGCGCTAAAGGTGCTTGTCAGAGTGCCGGAAGCTTGTTTGAAATCAGTTCCCGGAAACGCGAGGTCAATCTTGCCGGTCGCCCTGCCCGATAGTGGCACAGCGGAGCCGGCAAGCGCAGTCAATGGCCCGGCAACATCCACTTGATCAAAAGTTGCAGCGATACGCGATGAGCCGCCCTTGGCGATGGCTATACGGGCGTTGCCACTGGCGCGACCTTTAAATATATCCGCGGTGAAATTGTTGAGCTGTATTTCAGTATTCGTGGCAACCAACTGGGCCCGCGCCTGGCCCATATTCATCTGCCCCAACACGCCGCCGCCGATACTCAGATCTGCGCTCGCTCGATAACGTCCCGAAGGCTCAACGACGAATACGGGCTTGCCAAGTCTGACGTTCTCCACCTGACCATCAGCTACCTTTACTGTGCCCGCGTCGATGTCGGCGGTCGAGCCTTCCATACGTTCACCGCGAACTGAGAGCCGTACGCCGGCAATATTTATATTGCCAATTTCCGCGCCCGCAGCGGTGGTCGCACCGACCTGAACATCTTTGACAACTACACTGGTTACGCCGTCTCGGCTAACGATGTCGACATTATTGGCAGTTACGCCATTTACCCTGGTGCCGGAGCCAACGATCGTTCCCGCCTTAACCCTGGAGACGCTCGCAGTCGTGACGTTATTTTCACTGCGCAACCGCAAATCCGCAGCTGTTATTCCGTTTGCTCGAGTACCTGAGCTTGCCAGGCTATTCGCGACAAATTGGCTGGACGACGCCGTCAACACTCCATCATTCATCTCGGCGCGCACATCCTGAAGAATCAAACCAGTGATCGTTGTGCCGTAACTTCGCTCCGCAGCCGCGCGCAACTCACCTATCCAGCGAAAATCCGAGCCGGTGCCCATTACGCCGCCAACCAGTTGCACGTTATTCATTTGGAAATCACCGGCCGTCAGAAGGGACGCTACTGCCTTGCCGTTAATGTTATAGGTTTTGCCCTGGCCCGATCCTTTGGCAGTAACATTCAGACCCTGGAGACGCAGGTTGTCTGCTGCCAGCGAGTCGGAGTTGATGCTCCCTTCAACTTTATATTTGTCCCCTTCACCGGAAACTGTTCCGGCAAAGTTGCCGGTGCCACGCAACGTTGTCCCGGACTGAAGCACGTCGGAGAGCTGCGTCAAATCAACGGACGACGATATGTTCATTTGGTAGTGAAGGGCGCGCCAGTCGTCCATAGTTCCCTGCAATCGCGCTTCCGCGACCGGCGAGCGCAGGATAAGTTCCTGTATTTCAGCACGCGTTTGATTTACACGACCGTGCACTTGAATGTCGATGTTCTTGATCGGCCGGCCGTCGTAGATGAAGGTTGAGTTTGAGAGAGCCAGCGCGACTGTATTCATCCAGCTTGCCGTTGGAGCTGATGGATCGTCCGGCTGAATGGTGGCGCTGAGGTTTCGTGCTTCGCCCGAAATCTCGTGGCGCGCATCGCCGTAGTGAATGACGCCACTCTTTATTTCAACGTGTGCAGTGGAATAGGCAAACAGGATTCGTTTATTGGGTTCGGGCGGGGGAATGTGGATGTTGCGAAAATTCGAGCGACCCTGTTCGTCAAAGGTTACCCAGGCTTCGAGGCCTTCCATCTTGAGATCTTTAAGATTGATGTTTCGTCGCAGGTTCAGAGCATACAGATCCTCAACCCGAATCGTGGCCAACAGTCGATCGATCTTTCCCAGTTGCTCGCCGGTTTGCGAGTCGTAGAGTTCGAGGCCCGACATTACTACCGTCTGCGGCGGGAAGCCGGCATGGAATTCCTTAATCTCCGCGCGAATTCCATAGTTCGCAAACGTGTCCTTTATTTGTCCCACCACATAGAGGTCGACATAGCCAAGTCTGTAAACGATCACGATCAAAAGGATTAAGGCAGCGACACCTATCGCAGCAAATGTCGTAGCGAGCAATAAGTTGCGTCTGTTAAGAAAGCGGCGACGACGCCCTTGAGGTGTTAGCGGATGCTTTCGTTCGGCATCGCGTTCGGCGATGGCTTCAGCGAGAGGCGGGAGCGGCTCATCAGTCTCAGATCGCAGGGCATCGCGAATGTCCTTACCACTCGGCGTCGAAGAAGGATCTCTGGGCGAAGGATCCCTGGAAGAAGAATCCTTTGAATCCCTCGATTCGCCCGAACCGTTATCGTGATCGTCTACACTCATTACGAGCAGCCACCCCTTTTGTCATGGCGTAAACCCACGTCCCAACGCAGGCAGTCCATGCGGGGTAGTAGTTTAGTTCAAAATGGGAGAGGGGATCCCGAAACTAAAAACGAGCCGTTGAAACAAGAAAGAGATTCTCGACGAGGCCCACGGTCTGCGACTAAAGACAGATGGCAAACCCGCTTAGGTGCGTTGCTCTCTATCCTCCGGCAACGGTTGTTTTCCTTCGACCGATGAATCTTTGAGATGCGCGGGCTGGCCCAAAGGCACATTGCCCACCACCTCAAGCGCGAACCCTTCAAGAGCTGCGACTTTGGGGGGATGGTTCGTCAGCAATTGTATACGACGGAGGCCAAGGTCATGAAGTATCTGCGCACCTACTCCGTAATCGCGGTCCACGCCGTAACCCGTTTCCAGGCTGGCTTCACGCTTGCCCACAGCTTTCTCCTGCATCACTGCGTAAGTGCGCAACTGATTTACGAGATCCAGACTGTGCTCTCGCTGGCGCAGATAGAGAACTACTCCTTGACCGGCAGCGGCGATTTTTTCCAGGGCGGTATGCAGTTGGAAACCGGTGTCGTCGATTAAAGACCCAAACATGTCGCAGGTAACGTTCTCTGTATGCACGCGAACCAGAACCGGCTTCTCGGTTTTTACGTCACCCATCACCATCGCCAGATGCACGTCTCCGTTAATAATGTTTTCGTAAGCAACCGCGCGGAAGCGTCCATAGACTGTCGGCAGGTCAGTCTCAACGGCGCGTTTGACCAGGGTCTCTTTATTGATGCGATATCTGACCAGGTCAGCGACAGTGATCATCTTTACGTTGTGAGTGTGCGCAAACCGCTCGAGTTCGGGGAGACGCGCCATAGTTCCATCTTCGTTCATGATCTCGCAGATGACCCCGGCAGGATAAAGCCCTGCGATGCGCGCAATGTCAACGCTCGCTTCGGTCTGTCCGGGACGAACCAGAACTCCACCTTTCTTCGCGCGCAGAGGAAAGACGTGGCCGGGTCGCGCTAAGTCCTGAGGTCGTGTTTGCGGATCAACGGCAACCTGAATTGTCATAGCGCGATCGGCTGCCGAGATCCCAGTGGTAATTCCCTTGCGAGCGTCGATGGAAATGGTGAAGGCAGTACCAAGGAAGGAAGTGTTGTCAGCAACTTGCGTAGTGAGATGCAACTCGTCGCAGCGCTCTTCCGTCAGTGGCAGACAAATCAAGCCGCGCGCGTGACGGGCCATGAAGTTGATGATCTCGGGCGTCGCCTTCTCAGCTGCGCAGACCAGATCGCCTTCATTCTCGCGATCCTCGTCGTCAACGATGATGATCATGCGCCCTTCGCGTATTTCAGCGACAGCGTCTTCAATTGAGGCAAAGGTCATAAGTTGCGAGATCTGAGATCTCAAATCTGAGATTTAGAATTGCAGCGTCATGTTAACCCAAAAGGCCTTCCTTTTGCATGGAGTCCGTCTAGTTGAGCGTCTCTTGAAGAAACCCGGTCGCTTACCGCTCCCGGTTCCGTTTTAGTCTGGATCGATGGGTATTTATCGCCGCGACAGTTTGTTCTATCCAGCGGCAGGAGTTTAGGAAAACGTTAAGATCCGCTCAACATATTTAGCAATAACATCGGCTTCCAGGTTCACGTCATCGCCGGGTCGGAGATGAGAAAAGTTGGTGACCTCCCAGGTCTTGGGAATGATCGCAATCTCAAAGTAGTCGTCCGTCAGTTCGGCTATGGTGAGACTAATTCCTTCAACCGCGACCGAGCCTTTGAAAACAAGATAACGCGCAATCTCAGGCGGATACGCGATGCGCACCGTCCAGGAACCGCCGAGGTCTGTCGCGCCCAAAAACTTTCCGCGAGCGTCAACGTGGCCCTGCACCAGATGTCCGCCAAGTCGCGTGACCGGCGTGACAGAACGCTCGAGATTTACCGGCATGCCTGGACCTAAGCTGCCGAGTGTAGATCGGTCTAAGGTTTCGCGTGATACGTCTGCCGCAAATGAACTCTTATTCACATCGAGTGCCGTCAGGCAAACTCCGTTGACCGCGATCGAATCACCTTCATGGATGTCTTCGGTAACGAGGCGAGCTTCGATCACGACGCGCGCATTGTCGCCACGCTGCTTGATGCTTCTGACTCGCCCGAGCTCTTCAATGATTCCAGTGAACATAGTTGAATTTCAGATTGTGGATTCTCATTGCGAATTATCAGCGCAGAAACTTCGTCATCAAAACAATGAACAAGATAAGAAGCCCCAAAACTGCCGGCCCGAGCGAGAACACCAGCATCCAGATCGGTTCCAACTGGAATGAACATTTGAATGATCTTACCGTTTTCATATCTCTATCTCTGCCTTCGGCCACTCTTCTCCTGAACGGCCGCCATCATCTGTTGAAAGACTTCATCGATAGACAATCCGGTCGAGTCAACAACGATCGCATCGTCAGCAATCTTCAATGGCGAATCGGCGCGCGTGGAATCCCGAGTATCCCTTTCAGTCATGTCGGCGAAAGTTTCTTCAAAGCTAACACCAGGGTCTTGAGCCCGTTCCTCATTGAACCGTCTTTCCGCCCGTGACTGCGGCACCGCTGTCAGGAAAAACTTCAGGTCGGCGTTGGGAAAAACTACCGTTCCGATATCGCGGCCATTGAGCACCGCGCCGCGTTTCCCCATTTCACGTTGCCGCGCCACCATCGCCCGGCGTACCGCGGGAATGGTGGAAATGATTGACGAGAGATCCGTGACTTCTTCGCTGCGAATCTGATCGGAGATATCGCGCCCGTCAAGAGTTACACGCAACGAATCCGGATCGCCCTCGAGATCGATGTCTATCCTGCCAGCCAACGAGCCTACTGCGACATCATTGCTGGCGCTAATGCTTGAATCGAGTACCGCCAGGGCCACCGCGCGATACATCGACCCGGTGTCGATGTACAGCAGGTTCAAAGCGCGCGCGAGCATACGGCCAAGCGTCGATTTGCCGGCGCCGGATGGCCCATCTATGGCGATGATTAAGTTGTTCTTCATCTTTGTATTGGGCGCAATATGCTGGAGCGAAGGCAGCTTTGACTTTAAACAAACGCAGCGAACACTTCATTTGAGAGCAGCGCTCCCGCTCGCGTGAGTTTCAGCAGATCGCCAGTGCACTCTATCAAACCCGCTTCCCGAAAGCGCGTGAGGTCGTTTTCATGTTTGGTGCGAAGGTCTGCGCCAAAGGTCCGCTCGTATTCTTTGAAGCTAAAGCCCTGCATCATTCGCAAACCAAGAAACACCGCTTCCGCTTGCCGGTCGGTTTTGGTTAATAGAGATTGGCTTACGACTGCCGCGCGACCGTGCTCAATCATCTCCATATAAAGATTCAAGTCGCGTTCATTCGCCCAACGCCGAAACTCGCCGTCATATGAATGCGCGGAACAACCGAAGCCGTAGTAAGGCGCAGCGGTCCAGTATTTCGTATTATGTCTTGACTCATATCCGGGCAAACACAGATTCGAAATCTCGTAATGCTGGTAACCGACTTCGGCAGCCCTGTCGAGCATCACTTCATACATCTCCGCCGCCAGATCATCGTCAGGTTTTGGCTGAAGGCCATTTTTAATATGACTGGCGAGTGGAGTTCCCTGGTGGACCTCCAACAGATAAAAAGACAAGTGCTCAGGCCGCAGCGAGAAAGCCTCCGCGAGGTTTCGTTGCCAGTTTGCCATCGTCTGCCCCGGCAGACCGGCAATGAGATCGAAACTAACATTATCGAAGCCGGCGTCGCGCAGGTAGCGAAAGGTACGCCGCGTGTCGTCTGAAGTATGGGAGCGGCCAAGGCGAGCTAGTTCACCATCGTCAAATGTTTGCGCGCCAAAGCTCGCGCGGCTGATGCCGAGCCGGCGAAATGCTCCCAGCGCTTCGGGAGTAACCGTACCAGGATTAATTTCTATCGACACTTCACCGTTGCCGGATACTGTGAAGCGGCTGTGCACAGCGCGCAAAAGTCTTTCCAGCTGGGAAGGCGAGAGGAGTGATGGCGTGCCGCCGCCAAAATAGATCGTATCAACGCCTGCAGGGCTCTCAACCTCACGCCAGGATCCAATTTCGTTAATTAAACTTTCGACGTAACCTTCCGCCAACGAAGCGTTGTACATTCCGGTGGCGAAATCGCAATAGGAACAGCGCGAACGGCAAAATGGTATGTGTATGTAGATTCCGGCTGGCTTCAATGTGAAGAAATTATAACACGCGGTCCCGAGAGCTAGCCGTCCCCAAATCTTTCTCTGCGTGGAGATTAGTTCTAACTATGATGCTGCCCATCATCGTTAATGCTGTGTACTCTTTTTTCTTCGGTGTACGTCTTGAAATCACTTCAAACCTGCGAAAACACGCTATTTAGTGGCGATGCCGATGGCACAGTCGTTGATTGATATGTAATGAGTAAGTCAGCTTTACAGTTACCGGCACATTGAATCGCCGGAGGCTTTACTTAATCAACACGGAGGGATGTTATGCCAGACAATAAAATGAATAATCCGCAGCATGAAAAGAATCTCGGCGGTAAGAGGGGGACTGAAGGTCAATATGAGCAACAGTCTCCGGGCCGCAACCCGAATGACCAGCAGTCAGCAGGCCAGCGCGGCGGTGACCGGGGAACTGAACCTAAAGGTCAGCGCGGCATGGACAAGGAAGGTGGCCGTCGAATGGGCTCGCAGGAAGGACAGAATCGTTAGTCGCCTTTCGAGATCTGAATCAAAACTTCCGCGGTGTGGATTGTGAGTTCCACACCGCGTTTTTCGTAACGCAAACTGTTAGTTTGCGTCCTGTTCACTTCTCATAACGCAAACCCTTACCCAAGACGCAAACTAACAGTTTGCTCTACTTAATTCGTTTCAGACTTCCATCGCCACTAATCGACTTGCTCAGACTCCGGCTTACGCGTTCAGCTTCGGCGAACACACGCAGAAAGTTCTCACCAAGAATCTTGCGAATGTCCTGGTCGCTATACCCGCGCTTCAAGAGCTCATAAGTGATATTCGGCAGCATCGAGACATCCTGCGCGCCTTCAGGCATATCAACCGCGCCGTCAAAGTCAGCGCCGATGCCGACATGATCTATGCCCGAAACTTTTACGATGTGATCGATGTGATCGATCAGTTTTGAGATCGGCAAGGGCGGCAGCGGATTGGCTGCTTCGAGTTTGTCGCCTTCCTCAGCCAATCGTTCTGGATCGTCTTTGTATCTTTCATTTAGTGCGTCCTGCTGAGCTTTCAGGCGGCGATCCCGTTCCTCGCTCTGCGGCGTCACGGTAGCAGCGTCGACGAAGACGGTGTAGAAATTGACCTGCACCACGCCGCCATTCTTCGCGATACGCCGCAAGAGATCGTCCGGAATATTTCGCGGCACATTGCTCAACGCTCTGGCGGAGGAATGCGTGGCAATGATGGGCGCCTTCGATATGTCGAGGGCATCGCTCATTGTTTCGTCGGAAACGTGTGAGACATCGACCAGCATACCCAGCCGGTTCATCTCACGCACAACTTCTTCACCGAAAGGCGAGAGGCCGTGATGCTTCTTCTCGCCGCGCGCAGCGTCGGCCCAATCGTTGGTGTTATTCCAGGTGAGCGTCATGTAACGAACTCCCAG
>DASWDX010000028.1:0-5876 GCA_036395055.1 Pyrinomonadaceae bacterium
TGGTGGCAGTTGAGTTTGAATCCATTTATCGTGGCGAGTTCGGGAAGACCCTTCAATATCACAAGCGGTCAGGACACGAATGGAGACAGACTGTTCACCGAGCGTCCATCGTTTGCTCCAGCAGGTGTGGATTGCAATAACCGGCCGGCGAATATTGTTTGTACGCCGTATGGAAACTTTAACTTGCGGCCCGGGCTCGGAGAGGCATTGATTCCACGCAACTTCGGCGAAGGGCCGGGATTCGTCTCCGTTAACATGCGTGTGAGTAAAACTTGGAGCTTCGGCTCGATGCCTTCAGCATCGGCGGCGTCCGGCCAGGAAGGCCAGGGCCAGACAGGACAACGCGGCGGTGGCGGTGGTCGGGGGCAGGCTGGTGGAACTCCTCGAATTCCAAGTGTCGGCGGTGGGGGCGGCATTCCGGGTGGCGGACCTGGCGGCGGAGGTGGTCGCGGCGGAGGCGGTCGCGGTGGTGGCGGCGGTGGTGGCATAGCTGGCCTTAGCCCGCCAGGCGGCGGCGCCGAAGCCAAGCGCTATAGCATGCAGTTCTCCTTGAATTTTCAGAACTTATTCAACCATGTAAATCTGTCGCCACCGGTTGGTAATTTGTCGTCGCCGTTCTTTGGTCAAAGCACTTCCCTCAATGGGGGCTTTGGAGGCTTCGGACCCGGGGGTGGCGGAGGCGGAGCAGGTGGTGGCGGCGGCGCCGGTAATCGCAGGGTTACAGCGCAGGTACGTTTCAACTTCTAGGTAACGCAAACTGTTAGCTTGCGATTTTAGGCAAACTAAGTGCAAGAGTCCGAGTCAACTGCGTTTGCGATAAGTGAATTAAGAATCGTAATGAAGAGGATTGATGCCATGAAGAAAACTTTTCTAGAGACATTGTCCGTAATTGCTCTTGCTGTGTCTCTTTCGGCGACCAGTTACGCCCAGGGCAGTGCAAACGCAAAGGCCGTAACCGATGTTGCAAAAGATGCCACACCTGCTACTGCCATCACGCCCACAACTTCGCCAGTCGATCTGGCACGCGCGGCGTTGGCGGCACAGGGTGGTGAAAATTATAAATCCCTCAAGAACATGGTGCTGCGTGGTTCAGTCGATCTGTATGCACCTAATTCGACGCAGTCCATTCCCGGTGCCTTTGTTTGGGTCGTAGCCGGGGACAAGGTGCGACTGGAAATCGATGCGCGCCCAGCGGTCAGCTTCAAACAAATATACGATGGGCAACGATCCTATAGTTCACTTCCCGGCGTCGACTTGCCACCTGCAAGTAAGTTTGGTTTGCCTCTGCTGGCGAAATTTGATCAGGCGGGATACACCGTGAGTGCCCTGCCGGACAAGAAGAAGCAGCGCGCGTTTCGCATTTCAGATGCCGACGGTAACACCACGGATTTTTTCATTGATGCAGCTACCGGACGCGTAATGAGCTTTTTGATTCCTTATAACGGTTACACTTTCGGAACTGAGAACAAGAAGTTCAAAGAGATTGACGGCGTGCTTATTCCAGTTAGCTTTACGCAGCGACTGGAAATGCCCCAGGGCGCTTTCTTTGCTGAATACAATGTGAAGGACGTGAAATTGAATCAGACGCTCGGCGACGACGTCTTCGCCATGCCGAATTAATCACCAATAAGAGTCTTTAAGAAATCAGGGCTGCTCAATTCGGGCAGCCCTTTGTTATCTATGAAGCAAACAGACAATCTCTGATCTGTAGAAAAGCCTCGTGAGAATATTGCTTCGTAAGCGGTGCAATTGCTGTTGTTGAGAGTAGAGGTTTCTCCATGCGTTATCCATTTCGGACTTCAGATTGAGTCTTTCTGCAAAAGCCTCTTTTAGGGTTTCTTTTAGACGTTGCAAGCCCTTGCTTGTAAGTGACTCCGCATCGCTACTTTTAATAGCACCAACCTCCTCGACTTGTGCGATAGAAGGTTGATTCGCATATTCACTCGTTGCATGAATACTTTGTCCTTTCTCGCTAGAGGCACCCGATAACTTCCTTCTTTGGTACAGTCCTGTTCCGGGAATGCCCGTGTTTAGGTACGCCCCTCTGCTACCGAGGTTAACGCTCGCGCCTCTTACACCGATGGTCGTACTGATTCCGCTTCTACTAAAATTGAGCCTTACCCCCGGAAATAGCTTCACGCTCTTTCGAAAACGCCAACTCATTGTTTTCTCCTCCTATGATCCATTGGTAATCATAGTACGCCTCAGGTATCCACGAGGCATCCCTGATAGAAGGGATCTATGTTTCGGATTCTCGGAAAAACATAATCGATGCACATATGCGAGAGCCATTGCACCGACTCGGCATTTTTATTTTCGCTCAAGTAAAGATGGACGTCGTTCTCGCTGGGAAAGGACTCCTGAATCTTCGCCGAATACGTGCCCAATGCCATCGCCTTCCAGACCAGAAGATCAAAGTAGACATGGGACGTTGCGTTGATAGGATAGTCGTAAGACAGAATTCCTGTTCTACACGCTGGTGATGTCCTGTTCTTTCGACCTTGTCAGCTCGTCGATCCTGGTGATGTAAGTGTTAGTGAGTTTTTGAATTTCCTCGAGACCGTCGCGTTCGTTGTCTTCCGAAATCTGTTTGTCCTTCAACATCTTCTTCAAGCGCTCGTTCGAATCGCGCCGAATATTTCGCACGGCAGTGCGGTGGTCCTCGGCGATCTCGTGAACTTGTTTAGCAAGTTGTTTGCGACGTTCTTCAGTGAGAGGTGGGATCGGGATTCTAACCAATTTGCCATCGTTTGAGGGATTGAGGCCGAGGTCTGCGGAACGAATGGCCTTCTCGATAGCCGGAACCTGCGTCTGATCCCATGGCTGAACTGTCAACATGGCCGGCTCGGGCGCATGGACCGAAGCCATCTGGTTCAGCGGCGTCATGGTGCCATAATAGTCGACCATTACCGAATCGAGCAGACTGACAGCCGCGCGTCCTGTACGCACAGTGGCCAACTTACGTTGGAAGTCGTCAATGACCGTCTCCATTCGCGGTCGCGTATCTTTGATTACGTCCTTCTCGCTCATGATTAGCTCTCGCTGCTATGTTATTAACACCTTGCTTTAGCAAGGTGTCGTAGATGTTATTTGAGATCGGAAAACCGTTTCAACCGTTTTCACATCAAGCCGTTAACAACGGCTGAGGAACTGTGGGGCTGCCTTCCTGCCACCTCTCTGAAGCGAGGTGTCAATGAGAGGTTCGGTTCTTGTTCAGATCTCGAAACTCGAAACTCGAAACTTTAAATCCCCACCCAAACCCTTGTGCCCACGCCCGGCTCGCCTGTTACGACTCGCGTGATGTTGCCGGGGTGCCGCATATTAAACACCACGATCGGAAGATTGTTGTCCATGCATAGCGATATCGCCGAAGCATCCATCACTTTCAACTGGCGTTCCAGCACCTGCTGATAAGTTATCGAATCGTAACGAATGGCCGTCGCGTCTTGCATCGGATCGGCGTTATACACACCTTCGACTTTTGTCGCTTTAAGAATTATGTCAGCTTTGATTTCAAGGGCGCGCAGCGCGGCGGCGGAGTCGGTAGTGAAATATGGATTGCCGGTACCAGCGGCAAAGATAACGATGCGACCCTTCTCAAGGTGGCGAACGGCGCGCCTCCTGATGAATGGCTCGGCCAGTTGTGGGATGTCAATCGCCGACATCACGCGCGTCTGTACCTGTAGCTTCTCCAGCGCATCCTGCAGGACGACGGCGTTCATCACAGTGGCCAGCATGCCGATGTAGTCGGCAGACGAGCGATCCATGTTTCCGGCGCTTTTGGAAACTCCGCGAAAAATATTGCCACCGCCGACCACGACCGCGACTTGCACGCCCAGATCGTGAACTGTTTTCAGTTCCTCCCCAACCATGCGAGCGACATCGACGTCAATGCCGTAGTTTTGCTCGCCCATGAGGGCTTCGCCGGAAATCTTCAACAACACGCGCCGGTAAGCGAGAGATTTTTGGGAATTGGATGCTTCAGCGGTCATACGGCTGTTCGTTTTGCTTTGCCGCTCTTTGAGCCGCAAAGATTCCAGCTTCTTAAAAGCTGGCTAAAGTGTGAACTCTGAAGCCACTTTCGAGCTAACTAACAAGCGAGGCTACTTCGCCGCCGAAGTCTTCGTCGCGCTTCTCGAGTCCCTCGCCCATCTTATAGCGAGTGAAGCGGCGAATCGTAATCTTCTCGCCGGTTTTGGCTATCTTCTCCGTGACCAGCTCAGCTATCGTTTTGGCAGGGTCTTTAACAAAAGGCTGGTCCAGTAAGACAGTCTCTTCATAAAACTTGTTGAGGCGACCCTCCACTATCTTGTCGATCACCTGGTCTGGCTTATTCGTGTTCTTCGGATCGTTTTTGGCCTGAGCGCGGGCAATCTCTCTTTCCTTTTCGAGATCCGCAGTAGCCACTTCATCGCGCGAAACAAATCGCGGCTCGGCTGCGGCGACGTGCATTGCAATGTCCTTCACTAGTTGCTGAAATTCTTCGCCGCGCGCCACAAAATCTGTTTCGCAGTTTACTTCTACGAGCACGCCCACCTTTCCACCCATATGGATGTAGGACCCGACAATTCCCTCGGCCGCGATGCGGCCTTCGCGCTTCTTGGCCGAAGCCAATCCGCGCTTGCGCAGAATGTCTACTGCCTGTTCTTCATTTCCCTGCGCTTCAACCAGCGCGTTCTTGCATTCCATCATCCCCGCGCCGGTCTTTTCGCGAAGCTGCTTTACCGCTGTTGCTGTAACTTCTGCCATGATTATGAGACTCTCCCATTATTTCTAAACCCTATTTCTTCGCAATTAATGAAAAGCGCAGCCCGGCGGAGGTCCCGCTTTAGAGGCTGCGCTCGCCGATAATAAAAATCTTGAAATCCGGGCGCCTTCAGCTTGCTGCCACAACGGACTCCGCACTGTCATCTACCGCGGCATCCGATGGAGAACTCTCCGGTGCGGCAGAAGAACCGCTGGGTTGGCCAACTTCGTTGCCATCTCCTTCCGGCGCCGCTGCTGTTTCAGTCGTTTCCGGCGTCTCAATCTCTACCGGGGCCGTTATGGTCGCCTCGCTTATCTCGCCCGCTGCCTCGGCTACTGTGCCGCCACCTTCCTCTGCCGCACCTTCTTCAGGCTGAGCAGCAACACCGCCTTCTGTGGCGATTTGCTGGCCCTCGAGAACTGAATCGGCTATGCGCGAGGCAAAAAGGCGGACCGCCCGCAAAGCATCGTCGTTGCCGGGGATCACGTAATCAATTCCTTCCGGCGAGCAATTGGTATCGACAACGGCGACGATAGGGATTCCCAGGCGATTGGCTTCCGCGACTGCGATCTCTTCCTTCCTGACGTCAATAATGAACACAATGTCGGGCAACCGGCTCATTGCCTTGATGCCCGAAAGATTTTTATTCAGGCCCTCGCGCTCGCGATCAAGTTTGATGCGTTCTTTCTTAGTTAGTTTTTCGTAGCGGCCATCAGTCTGCATCGCCTCAAGTTCCTTAAGACGCTTGATGGATTTTTGAACGGTTTGGAAGTTGGTCAACAGGCCGCCGAGCCAACGCTGGTTAACGTAGTATTGGCCACAGCGCTCAGCTTCTTCGCGAACAGCATCCTGCGCCTGTCTCTTTGTGCCGACAAAGAGCACGGACTTTCCCCTGTCCTCCGCTATCGCATCGGTAACAAAACCAAGTGCATCGCGAAACATCCGCTGGGTTTTCTGAAGGTCAATAATGTAGATGCCATTGCGCTCGCCGAAAATGTATTCCTTCATCTTCGGATTCCAGCGCCGAACCTGGTGGCCGAAATGCACGCCAGCCTCCAGGAGTTCTTTCATTGTAACCGAAACCAAACTTTAATCTCCTTTTCAGTGAACTGGTTTAATGTACTCACCA
>DASWDX010000029.1:0-4650 GCA_036395055.1 Pyrinomonadaceae bacterium
ATTAGAAAGCCGTGTCCTTTCTGTTGCAACCTTCAACAAATCGTCCTTCATCCACACCATATGGTTGATGCGCCCAAAAAAAATGTCCTGATTTAAGCGGTACGAGTCATAAAACTCTGCAAAGTACCTCATGCTGGCCTCCGCTCTTTCAAAAAACAGCGCAAAATCCCCTACGGTCAATGTCGGGCGTTTCGAAATATCAATCCAATACTCCAATAGTTCATTTATAGGGATGCGGGTCCTTCGTTTCTTCACCTGCGCGACCTCGCCCATGCCTAGTCCCTCCGCCAACTCTTCGCGAACGCCGTCATCGCGGCTTCGCGCGTTGGCTCATAGCCGTGCGTCGGAATCCGGTCTTCGTGATGCCCGAAGGCCAGCGTCCACATCCACGGCGTTCCTACGGGCGACGCAGCCGCGTTGAAGATGCGGCCGACCATGACGCCATCGGCGAGCACACCGTATGCGTCGTCATTCCATTCGCCGAAAAACACGTCACCTGAGTACTCATCGACGAAACCGCTTCCAGCCAGGAGAGTCCTCGATAGAGTATTTTCTAATCGTCGTGTCGGCGTCCTTGCAATTCGGCTTCGTTTGATTGATGGTTCCTCCAGCCACAATAACTGCTCAGCCTTACGGTCAATCGTGATGGTGACCCGAAAGCAGCCGAATAGCGGCGCTTCCTCCTGAGCGACGACTTCATATTGATTCATTTTTACAATCGGGTAGGCGGCTGGATTTTGCATCCTGCCAATTTGATCCCGGCCAATCTGTTCGACATAGGCCACGAAGCACGCTTTGTATGCTCCGTAGCACGATACGGCATACGTATTATTGGAATACGCTAGCTTCTTGCCTGTAAGCGTGCCCGAGACGAAGACGGCAGCGAATTCTCCCGCCGGTTCCTTGCTGTCGTAAAAGTTCTTAGGCGCGAAAATAATGTGGTCGTCCCGCTTGTCGGCGGCTGCAGGATCATGTCCGCCGCTTGCAGGGGCAGGTGAAACAACACGAAAATCAACCGATCGCGACCGTCACGAGCATCGACCCGTCCGGCGAGTTCGGATTCCTGGAAGCCGCCGATGGTCATGAGGTGTATTTTCATCGAAACAGCGTGCTCCACGGCGCGTTCGGCCGTCTCGCCGTGGGCACGCACGTTACATTCGCCGAGGAGATGGGCGAGAAAGGGCCCCAGGCGAGCAAGCACGCGAAGCAAGCTTTCGATGTTGCGATGTTCCTGACGTAGAACCTCGACCGTGTCAGTCATTTTGCCCTCCCGGGGTGGCGCCTGACCGGCTCCGGGCGGCGAGACAAACGAGGCCGCCAACAGAGGCGGCCTCGGACGCGAGTTACCAGGCGTACCGCGATGCAAGGACAAGCGTTACCACTGCCAAGGCTGTCACCCAGCCAAACTCTGCATCGGTCAAGCTGTAGAATTTGTTATGGCTTTGCATAATCAGCGCGCTCCTTTCAGAATGCCATTCATAACGGTGCCATTGAAACCCATGCTCATGACCCGCCAAAAGATCATTGACCTAAATCAAAAAAGGGAACTCAAATCCGCAGAGAGGGGGCCCAAAGGCAGTTGCGCGTCGGTCGGATGAGCGATCTAGCCGTCGAACGGCTCTACTGCGGCGGAACTGATCTCCTGGTTCCTTGCATAAACGCTTGCATCTCCTCCGGAGTAAGGCGGCCATCTTTATTAGCGTCCATCGCCTTAAAGATCCGCTCGTGAGCCGCCTGAAACTCCTGCAATGAGATGGTCCCATCGCCGTCGGCGTCCATCAATGCGAAGATCATGCGCATCATGATTGGAGGCCCATCATCATGCCCCCTCCCATCATGCCCCCTCCCATCATGCCGCGACCCATCATGCCCCCTTGCCCCATGGAACCCTCCTGTCCTGGGGTCGTCTGTTGAGGGTTGTGCTGATCTGGAGTCATCGGTCCCCTGTGCAGTCGCAGCCATAGCTCCATAGGCCAGAATGAGAGCAGATGTCGTGAGCAGCAGAACTTGCCTTCGCATTTTCAGACCTCCTCTGCGCGCCCCCCCTGTTCACCTCTCGCTGAGCGCACGCTTCTTCCGGTTGTTCAGCGATTGTAGACAACACCCAGAACGGCGGCCCAACCAAAGACGATGCTGAAGATGATGTAGACTCGCGCATTCGGGCGCTCGCACATTGATTCAGATCAACCCCGTGAGTGTCAGCGGAACCGGGCTACTCCTTCGTACAGAAACGTCATGATTCTCGGGCCCGGGATGTAGCCAGTTCTCAACCTCTCGATCCGGAAGCCCGCATCGGCAAGCAGATCATCGATCTTGCGGCTCAAGTGGCATCCCCCCGAGAATCGCAGCCAGAGCGGATCGAGACGCTCCTGCCAGCGCGCCACGCCAGGCTCCGGAGCGCGCCCATGCTCCACGAACAGCAGACGCCCGCCGAAGCTGAGGACGCGTCGCATTTCTCGGAGGGCGGCACAAATATCGGGAATACTGCAGCCGGTCCACGTCATGACCACAGTATCCATGCTGTGGTCTGCCAGCGGGATGGATTCGGCTGAGCCTTCGAGCAGATGGACGGGAACTCGCGTGTGCTGCGCCTGGTCATGAGCCCGTGGCAGCAGCCGCGATGACGGATCGAGTCCGAAGACCTCGTGCGCTTGCCTATAAAGAGGAAGATTGACACCGGAGCCAATGCCTACGTCGAGGACGCGCCCCTCGGCAGCGCCCGCCACGCGCTCGCGATAAGGGCGAAGGCGCTTGTTGCGCATCGATAGATCGATGAGTGTCGGCACAACCCAGTCCTGGTACAGCCCCATTGCCGTGCTCCGCTAGAAGTTGGCGCAGGCTCGCGAAGCCGCATCATGCCCAGCGGCGATGGTTCAAAGGGCGGCGTGGTCCTTAACCTATTACGCTGCGTCCGTTGCCAGTTCGACAGGCTCGCAAGTGAACGCCCGCGAGAACCTCACGACGCCCGCTGGTTCTGACCGGATTGGTCGCGCTCGCTCTCAGGTCCTTTCATCCAAAGCTCCATGAGTAACCACGGACCAGTGAGAGCCAGGAGATACCATGCCGCCAGTGTGTTGAAGTACATGAGCGGCATCACTGAGCCGGTGAACAAATCCACCATTGGATACTTCAAGTCCGTGGTCAGGGTTTCATTTCGTTTGCCAGTCATAGCGGTCCTTCCTGAGTCATATCTGGATGGTCCGACACCTAATCACCTTGCGCTACATCAAAAACAGCTGAGGACGCGGAGGAATATCATGAGACAACGTGGCATGCTTACTCTTCGACCCTATTGCTGGGACTTGCCTTGCCTGGGGGCGATGCGGCAGCCCAGCAAAAGTCGCTCAAAGAGCAACTCACCGGAGCTGTTATTGTTTCGACTGACCAAACGGCCCCCGATGGAACGAAGCATCAGCTCTTTGGTCCTAATCCGAAAGGCGTCCTGGTGCTCGACCCCAGTGGGCAATACGCCCAAATCATTGTGCGTCCTGGTCGTCCGAAATTCAAAGCCAACAACCGTCAGCAGGGCACAGCTGAAGAAAATCAGGCTGCGGTGCAGGGAACAACCGCTACGTTCGGCACTTGGGTCGGTCGATCAGGGTAATAAGATGCTCATCTTGCGCATCGAGGGCGGCATGTACCCCAACCAGGATGGAACGGAATCAAAACGCCCGGTGAGCTATTCGGCGATGCCACGTCCAGCACCTATTGAGTACTCGCAGTTGCGACCTCGATTGAATCCGCATGAAGCTTCCACGGACATCCCGTAGAGGGCTTCGAACGCCTTGGACGCAGACTCTGCGGCTTGCGCAGAGCTTTCCGCATCACTGATATCAATGCGCTGTTGCAGGCACTTGAATTGGTGTCCGTCAGAACTGAGCAGATTCTTGAAGAAGCTAACATGGTACGTGGACATCACACGCCTCCCTAGCAAGAGACTCCAAACTAACGTGAATGCCTCGGGTCGATATTGATCTGGGTCAAAAAGCCAACCGAAAGGTCGCGCCGACCACGCCCTTTGCGGCATGAAACTGGCCGCGTGGTCACAAGTCATCAACATGAGCCGCCAGGACTTATCGCCACCAGCCGCTGCGCGCGTGCGAAATCAAGCGGCAGCAGGCGGCACGTCGCTTCGCTCCGGTTCCTTCCCAGCTTCGGCACGCAACGAACGACCGCATTCCGACATCCGAGCCGAGCCACGACGGTGGGTCCGACCGCATCGCGGCTCAGTGCCGGCTCGCCAGGCTGATTGCAAGCGATAGAGCACCCACCAAGACGAGACTGAAGGCCCACGTCGCATCCAGATTGAACCAGCTCCGCGACACGAACTTGAGACCTACGTAGCGATAGACTAGCCACGCTAAGAACCCGCCGGCTACGATCATGGCGACAGAATGGACGACGGAGACGAGGACAGCCATGCTTAGATTAGCGTTTATGAGCGCGCCCGCCGCCTCGTGGCTCTTGTCGAGGTCGGCGGCCCGGCAGAGCCCGAGATAGATTGGTACGAGCATCAGTCCCGCGCCATGCGCGATCGCTACGGCGAAGGACCATAGCCCCAGTTGCGTTGGTCGTATCCGTGCCAGCACCCGCGGATGGCGTCTGTTGATGAGCCGGAAGATACCGAACCCGATGACCAAGAGACTGGCG
>DASWDX010000030.1:0-6039 GCA_036395055.1 Pyrinomonadaceae bacterium
ATCATTTGACCATACATCAGAATCGTCAGGTACATAATGAACCCGGCGCCAAACACCATCGTGAAACCCTCCCCGGAGTCACGCACTCCATCACCGCTGGCACTAACTCTCATCGCATCGAGTTGAACCGGCTCCGAAAGTTCCTGCACGATCCTGGCATCGATATGCGCATCCGCTAATCGCTGCTGACGCACCGCGCGACTCAACGCTTCCTGGAGAGCTCTTCGTGTAAAGACGTCGCCGGTGTTGCGGGCAAAGTATTCAGGCTTGCCGTCGTCAATGAGGTTTGCCGGCAAAATTAAATACCCATCGAGTTCTTTTGCAAGTACTCGCGCATCGAGCTCCTTTTTAACTTCGTTCAAGGGCCGTCCGTCGGGACGCACTTCTGCCAACTCGAAATCGCTTTCCTTTTGATCGCCTATCCGTTCAAGGCGCCCGCTCGCATTCTGATTTAGCGTATTAGGGTTCAGCTCGTCTTCAGCTGATTCAGACATTTCTGTATCGTCCATTATGGACTCGTAAAGGCCCTGGTATAACTTGCCGGTCTGATCAACCACCGCGATTCTTACCGGACCGCCGGCCTTGATGCTGAATATCAATGCCGGCGCGACGCCAAACAGCGACATCACCACCGGCCCCAAAACCGTCACCAAAATAAACATCCTGCTGCGCACACGCTGGACGTACTCACGCTTCACTACAGCCAGGAATTTTCTCATTCGGCTTCGCTTACCTTCTCGATGAAAATATTATTAAGACTCGGCTCTATCATCTCAAATCTTTCAATTTTTGCTCCGGCCTCAAGCAATTGTTTCAGCAAAACCTGCGCATTTGTTCCGTCAGCAAGAAATACTTCCAGGCCGTCACTATGGCGCTCAATCTTGCGGACGAGCGATCGATCCGTCAGGACATTATCTCCGCCCTCCAAACGCAACGCCACAGCATTGCGACTAAAGGCACGCTTTACTTCACGGATGCTGCCTTCCAAAACCTTCCGTGAACGGTTGATCAAACAAATGTCGTCGCAGATCTTTTCCGCCAACTCCATTTGATGCGTAGACAAAATGATTGTCTTACCCGCCGCTCTCTGTTCGAGGATAATCTCTCTTAAGGCTTCGACATTGACCGGATCCAAACCGGAAAAAGGCTCATCCAGTATCAACAGATCGGGTTCGTGAATAATCGCGGTGGTGAATTGAACTTTCTGTTGCATGCCCTTCGACAGTTCGCTCGATCTCCTGTTTTTCCATTCTGCCAACTTCAAGCGCTTCAGCAAGCGATCGACTCGCTGGTCGGCTTCTTTTGCATTGATGTTTTTAAGAGCGGCAAAAAACTTGAGCTGTTCTCCGACCTTCATCTTTTTGTAGAGTCCACGCTCTTCCGGCAGGTAACCAATCCGGTCCTGCAGTTCCGGCGTGATTTGCCGGCCAAAGACTTCTATCCGGCCGGAGTCAGGAGCAGTAATATTGACTATCATCCTGATGGTCGTTGTCTTGCCGGCGCCATTAGGACCGAGCAGTCCAAAGACTCTACCCGGGTAGACGGCGAGACTCAGATCGTTGACCGCGGTAAACTCGCCAAAACTCTTATTGATGTGGTCAATCGAGACGGTGGGGAGATTGTTCGTCATTTATGGAGATTATGGAGATTTTGTTGGAAGCAGCTTCAGACGTCAGCTTAGGATCGTGATGATGGCTCTCTGTATGCTTTGTTGGGTATTACGGTCCTCCGCCGATCAAAGTTCTCCAGTTGCTAAGTGAGCACCGTGTGATACATAGTTACGGCTACAGCCCCCGCGCATACCAGACGGAAGAAGGCCAATGCCTCCTTTGGCTGCACCTTAACCGGGTCTCCCCTGAACCTGCCAACCTCTATAGTACGGAAATATGCCTTCATCGTTCTTCACAATCAAGATGGCGACGGCGTTAGGCTGCCTGCTCGTTATCCTCCTGTCGACAGGGTACGGACAAACACCAACTGAATTGCCACCGGATGCCAGGAGTCAGGATCAGTCAGACGTTTTACGAGTCTACACTGAGTTGGTACAGACCGACGTTATGGTCTTCGACAAGCAGGGTCGCTTCGTAAATGGTTTAAAACGGGAAGACTTCGAACTTCGCATCGATGGTAAGCCTCGGCCGGTCGAGTTTTTCGAAATGGTTACTGCCGGCACTCTCAACGAAGAATCGCAAATCGCCGCGGCGCGGGGTTCTTCGGCGCAGACAAAGACCACCGGGGGCAGCAGTCCAATCCCCTTAGATCGCGGGCGGCCGGTCTACTTTTACGTGGATGACTTGCACCTTGACCTGCCCAGCCTGTTAACAGCCCGAAAACTCATTACCAATTTCATCGACAAGGAAATGGGCCAGAACGATGAAGCCGCGATCGCCTCCGCGAGCGGGCAAATAGGTTTTCTTCAGCAACTCACAAACAACCAGACCGTGCTTCGTGCGGCCCTCGAAAGACTTAAACTCCGCTCTTACTCGGTTAAAGACTCGGAGCGCCCGGCGATGTCTGAATACCAGGCGTTGTTAGTTACGAATTACGATCGTGATCTCACGAGTTACTTTATCGATGAGACCATCAGGCTTAATCCCGGACTTACTCGTGAAACGGCTGAGGCAATGATCACCGCCCGTGCACGTTCACTCTTGCAACAAGCTGGTTCTGTGACGACAAGAACGCTGACGGGATTGGAGGGCCTTATTCGCGCGGCAAATAAGCTTCCCGGCCGCAAGTTAATATTTTTCATCTCCGGAGGTTTTTTCCTCGACGATCGTAACTCCGACTCTCGCTACAGACTACAACGGATAACCAGCGCAGCAGCGCGCAGCGGCGTGGTTATCTACTCAATGGATGCACGCGGACTAGTGGCCAGCCTTACCGATGCCAGTAGCGAACCGCAGTTTGACCCAAGCGGCCGGGTGCAGCGAGCTAATAGCGGCGAACTGCTCGCATCGCAGGATAGTTTAAATGCTCTGGCTGCGGATACAGGTGGAAAGGCTATCTTTAATACCAACTCACTGGGACCGGGTTTGGGTCGCGCCTTAAAAGAAACGTCCACCTACTATCTTCTCGCCTGGAAACCAGATCGCGGGGCACAAAATTCGAGGAAGTTTCGTCGCATTGAAGTGAAGCTGGTTGGCAAGCCGGACTTGAACGTTCAGGTGCGGCGTGGCTTTTTCGATAGAGAACCCGATTTGGATTTTGCTGGACAAAAAAGACCGGCGAAGAATGAGAAGTACGAGCCCGAAAAGAAAGAAACAGCCAGGTCACCTGAAGCTGAGTTGAGAAAGGTGATGCTTGCCGCCTATCCCGACCGCGAAATACCGGTTTCGCTAAGCCTCAGTTACATAAAAACGCCCGCCCGAGGAACCTTGCTTTCGACAGCCATGCAGGTGCCTCACGAGTTCTTTTCTTTTACTACGGTCAACGGAAGACCAACGGCGGTAGTAACGATCGCCGGAGCCGTATTTGATGATCGGGGTAATGCGGGGGCGGTTTTTGATAACCGTATAACAATTGATGCGCCTTCCGTGGAAGCTGCAAGAGAGGGCCGCGACCTCACCTATGGCTATCCGGTCTATCTCAAGCCGGGACTCTATCAAGTACGCGTCGGCGTGCGTGATGATACAAGTGGCCACACAGGGACGGCGCACGCCTGGATCGAGATCCCAAATCTGTCTTCCGGTCAGCTGGCACTGAGCAGTGTGCTGATGGGCGTGCGCACACAGTCGACGATTAATAACGCTTCAGTAACCACTCAGAACGATCCATCTGCGGTTGAATTTAGCATCACCCACAACTTCGCTGCCAAAGGGTATCTCCGATTCATGGTCTTTGTGTACAACGCAGCGCTCGCACCGGCAGATTCAAAACCTGACGTTGCCATCCAGGTGCAAATCGTTCGAGATAGTCAGCCGGTGGTGACGACCGCACTGCGAAGAGTTTCCATTGAGGGAGTTACCGACATCGCAAGAATTCCCTACGCCGCTGAGACGTCGTTGAGCGGATTGCCGGCCGGACAATATATATTGCAGGTTACAGTAGTGGACCGTATCGCAAAACGGAGCGCTTCTCAACAAACACGTTTCGAAATCCAATAACGGCCTAAATCCAATTTGATCGCGCCCTGGAAGCCAACCAAGGAACAGTTACTCGCAGCTGAAGGCAAAACTGTCAGGGACGTAATCGCGCCGCGCCTGCGGGTGCTTTTCTGCGGCATCAATCCCGGACTCTACACGGCTGCTGTAGGTCATCACTTTGCGCGTCCGGGGAACCGATTTTGGCCGGCGCTGTACGCAGGCGGTTTTACTGATCGTCTCGTTTCTCCTTTCGCTGAACGCGAACTACTGCAGAGTGGTTATGGCATAACGAATGTCGTGATGCGCGCCACAGCCACCGCGGATCAACTGACTCGCGAGGAGCTGCGCGCCGGTGGCAGGCGTTTGGCGACGAAGGTGCGGCGTTACCAACCAGCCTTCCTTGCCGTGCTTGGTCTGGGCGCTTATCGAGCGGCGTGGGAACGACCGAAGGCCGTCATCGGTCGCCAGGAAGAATTGATTGGTGAGACTGTCGTGTGGGTATTGCCTAATCCGAGCGGCTTAAACGCACACTATCAGGCAAAAGATCTGGCGCTGATGTTTAGTGAACTGAAAGCGGCGGTCGATCGCTTCAATGGACAGAGCAACATTCGAACGAGTCAAAGTCCCTAGCCGTGGGTAGACGAAAACGGAACCGGGAGCGATAGCGACCGGATACAAGTTTGACTCCGAAGCTTCATACACGCGTGCGAGACCTGCCACACAAAAATACGAAACCGGACCACTCTTTTGACTTGGGAAGCAGCGACGTTGACTTTAATATTTGAAAGATTCTCTTTTCGAGATGCACCTGGTCGCTATCGCTCCCGGTTCTGACTTTGTGTTCTGACAGCTTTCGTTCCTTGCACATTATTACCTGACATTAAATGCAAAAATGCCGCGATCCGACTCGCGGCATTTAAGGTGAAAGTTCAAACAGACGATTATTCAAGGTCGGCCAAAAATTCCGCCAAGTCCACCGAGAACGCCTCCGGCACTGTTACGGTTGCGGTAGCTGCCATTGCCATAGCCGGCATATTGCCGGTAGCCCTGGTTATAGCCCTGGACGAAGCCGTTACGAAAAGCCCGCGATGAGGCGTTTTTGTAGTAGTGCGATCGCTGCGGATTGAAGCTCTGCCCCCGTTGCGCATCGCTCGCACCCGTATTCAAGCCAGCCCGGTAACCCTGGTTCAACTCAATCTGATTGTTGTTGTTGTACCCGCCGTAGCCTCCGTAATTGCCATAGCCTCTATTGCGGCCATAGTTGTCGTAACGGCCATCGCGTCGGTTTCGGTTCCAATCCCGATCGCGTCTCCATTCCCGGTTCTCAACCCGGTTATGTTCACGATCATCGCGATTCCGATGTCGCCTCCAATCCCGAGTCTGATTCCCGTCATTATCGCGGTCGCGATCACGACGTTGGTATTGACCATCATTGCGATATTGAGCCTGAGCGGTAGCGCTCGTGGCGACAGCTATGCCAAAAACAAAAGCGAGAGTCAAAAGAGTCACACCAATGCCTTTTCCTAAATTCTTCATTGTTTGTAGAGTCCCCCTTATAAGCTGAGCAAAAGGATGGCAAGCTCCATGCCGACTGACCCAACGAATAAACACATTCATTCCTTGTTATTATTTTGAGAGTCGACTGACGACTAACCCCCATTTCGTGCAGTGGTAGCCGCATAAGAGGTACATTCTTAGTCGGTGCCACTTGGGATTCGCCTGCTCTTATTGTTGAGTACCGCGATTTTCTACAGCCAATTCACTTCTGCATCAGGCTTTGGAGTTGAGCAGCCAGGCCTGCGTCAAGTTTTTTAAGAATATCGTATTCCTGTTTGACGCCTTCCCTGTCATTAATCGAAGCGTAACTGAGACCGAGGTTGAAGTGGGCGCCGGCGAGCTCAGGTCTTAACTTGATCACAGCCTTATAAGCTTCAATAGCTTCGGAATAGCGGCC
>DASWDX010000031.1:0-22104 GCA_036395055.1 Pyrinomonadaceae bacterium
TGGCACGGGCAGCAACGCTGCAGGGCGATGCGGCGAAAGCGCGCAAAGCTTATGAAGACTTCTTCGCGTTGTGGAAAGATGCCGACGGAGATATTCCGGTACTACTTGAGGCGAAGAAGGAATACGAAAAGCTGAAATGAGGTTGAGCTAGTCGGTTCTTGTGAGGTGTATTACATGAAGACCGCGAAGCTCGACCTGAATCATGCTCTGGTTTACCCAGCACAAACTCGAAAGCGATCGGGCGTCTACGCGAATTGTCACTTTTCACTGAGAATCTCAAGCTCTTAGTTTGTACTCGTGATGTTCGAAACAGAGACTCACACTGTGGACCGTGATTGATGAGGGGGTTACCACGAACTGCGGATCGACAATTTCCTCAACAAATTCAAGCAAAATAAGCTTCGGAACGGAGTTAACTGCGTTGCGCAAATTCGAACTCAAATGATGAGTGTTTGTAAGTTATTGAAATGATTGGTGCCGAGGCCGGGAGTCGAACCCGCACGACCTTACGGTCAACGGATTTTAAGTCTGTTGCGCGGGTACTCACCGCATTCTGCTACGCGTTACCAAGCCGTATTTACCGACGTTTCAGCCGACAAAGCAAGCTGACGTCTGGCTTGGTACAAACACGTAACGCCCTCATCTTCGCCTCATCTTTCCAGGTCATCGTGCACGAAGCAGCCATTAGAGTCTGCCGTTATTTTCTCGCCAAAGAAATTCCCATTGAGAGGGTCCGGATTTCGTTTCACACAGCGCAAGTAGCCGCGTTGATAACGTAGAGGCAAAAACATTCTCCTTTTTGCCCATGTCCAGAAACTACGAGCAGGAGATAATAAAGCTCCCGACGTCCAGGAATGAAGTGCCGGCCGCACTTTTGAGAATTCAGCGTCGATGCACGGTTGAGAGAGTCATTGCATCCATCAAGCCCTAGCACGTCAACCCCGACTCCGCTACAATCGCCGCCTTACCTGTGCTGGGGACTCTCGAAATATAGGGTTCTTTCCAGCAGGCAGCCAGGACATTAGGGAAGGCGGCGAGTAGGCACACTGGTTTCCGTTGGCGCTAAACTAGGCCGCTACGAAATCCGCTCGCAGATCGGCGAAGGTGGAAGGAGCGAGGTCTACCGAACGCGCGACGAGAAGTTGAACCGCGATGTGGCGATCAAAGTTCTGCCGGCATCTTTCTCACAAGACGCAGATCGACTCCGGCGTTTTGAGCAGGAAGCGCAAGCCGCGGGCACGTTGAACCATCCAAACATTCTTGCGGTCTTTGACGTCGCAAACATGAAGCGCTGCCCCCAATGCAAGTGAATAAGGAACTCCAAGCCAACACGAGTCTGTCGCACTACCGCATCGTCTCCAAGATCGGCGCAGGCGGGATGGGCGAGGTTTATCTGGCCCAGGACACAAAACTCGACCGGAAAGTCGCGTTGAAGATTCTGCCTGCTGATGTTGGTACGAATCGCGATCGCATGGAGCGCTTTGTGCGCGAGGCAAAGTCGGCCGCGGCGCTCAACCATCCCAACATCGCGCACATCTATGAAATTGGCGAGAGCGATGGCACGCACTTCATTGCCATGGAGTTCATCGATGGTGAAACCCTCCGAGATAAGATCCATAGAGACAAAGTTCCACTCCCGAAGCTGCTGAAGTATCTGATTCAGGTGGCGGAAGGGTTGTCGAAAGCTCATGCGGCCGGAATCGTTCATCGGGATCTTAAGCCCGACAACATCATGATCACGCGCGACGACTACGCGAAGGTCCTGGATTTTGGTTTAGCTAAGCTCGTCGAACCCCAAAGAACCTTCGGGTCCAACGAAAGTGGTTCGAGTGAAATCGCCACCGCTGTCATGCAGCAACCGGGGCGCCCAGTCGAGCGGCCCGGCTGGGGTAGTGAGCATTCAACGCCGGGAATGGTGATTGGCACCATCGGCTACATGTCACCCGAGCAGGCGAGTGGTCGCGTGAACGAGATCGATCACCGCTCCGACATCTTCTCGTTTGGCTGCATTCTCTTTGAGGCGGCTACGGGCCAGAGGGCTTTCGAAGGCAAGGATGTTCTGGATTCACTGCACAAGATCGTTCACGCGCCGACACCACAGTTGAAGGATGTGAATCCGCTCGCGCCAGATGATCTGCAACGCGTGGTGCGCCGATGTCTGGCGAAGGAGCCTGAGAAACGTTACCAGTCGATTAAGGAGTTGGCGATTGAGCTCGATGATCTCCATCAGGAGTTAAAGGGCTTTACGGAATCGGAGTATTCAGCTCGCCCAGCTCCGGCAACCACAGCAAGAGGGTCCGGGACGACGCGTGTGGATGAAGGATTCTGGGTTGCAGTACTGCCGTTCAAAGCTCGCGACGCCGATCCCGTTGTCGCGGCCCTCGCCGAAGGGCTACCCGAGGAGATCGTGACCGGCCTTTCGCGGTTTCGGTATCTGTCGGTCGTTGCGAGCGCCTCGGTGGCTCGCCTGAAGGGAGAGACCGGAGATGAGCGGGCCCTCGGCGCGAAGCTCGGCGCGCGCTACGGCCTGCAAGGAAGCATCCGCAAGGAAGGTTCCGGCATTCGCGTCAGCGCCCAGCTCGTCGACACCCAGACGGGCGCGCAGCTTTGGGCCGAGACCTACAATCGGGATCTCCAGACATCGAGTATTTTTGCGGCGCAGGACGATGTCGCCGCCCGCATCGTCGCCACGGTCGCCGACAGCTACGGGGTGCTCGTTCATTCGATGAGGGCCGCGATCCGACAGAAGGACGACGCCGATCTCACGCCAGTGGAGTGGCAGTTCCAGTATTTCGCCTACCGGGAGCAGATCACGCCCTCGGCTCACGCCGCGCTCAAGAGCCGGCTGGAGCGCGCGGCGGAGCGGGACGACCGGAAGTCGGACCTGTGGGCCTGCCTCGCGCAAATCTACGTCGACGAATACGCGTTTGGCTTCCAGGGCGACGCGACCTCTCTCGATCGGGCACTGGGTGCGGGCCGCCGCGGGGTCGAGTTGGATCGGGCGAACCAGTTCGCACTCGTTGCGCTTGCCCAGGTGCACTTCTTCCGCCAGGACCTCACGGCGTTTGGTCCAGCGGCCGAGCGCGCGATGGCCCTCAATCCGCTCAACACTGACGCGCTCGGGATCCTCGGACTACAGATCGTGCACACAGGCGAGTTCGAGCGAGGCACTGCGATCGTGCGCCGAGCGATGGAACTCAATGCCAATCACGCGGGTTGGATGCATTTCGCTCCCCTCTGGGAGCACTTCCACAAGGGCGATTACGAGCAGGCCCTCGAGTGCGCGAACCGGGTGGACGTACCTGGACTCTTCTGGCCATTCCTCGTAATGGCGTCGGCCTGTGGACACCTTGGCCGGCGCGCCGAAGCCGAAGCCGCAGTCAGGGATCTGTTAGCGCTTGATCCCGAGTTTGCGGTGCACGTGCGCTCAAACGTCGGGAGCTGGCACTTCGCGAGCGGACTGATGGATCCCATCTTGGAAGGACTGCGCAAAGCGGGGCTGGAGATAAGTGATGAAGAGCCGGCGTCAACATCGTCAGCCTCATCCCTTGCTTCTAGCGAGACTCGAGCGGATGAAGGCTTCTGGGTCGCAGTGATTCCGTTTAAATTCACCGGCTCAAGTACCGAAGTCGAAACTCTGGCTGAAGGGCTCTCTGAAGAGATTGTGACTGGCTTGTCGCGCTTTTCTTATCTGCGAGTCATTTCTCGCAGTTCGACATTGCGATACGCCAGTGAAACAGATGACGTGCGCGCTGTGGGCAAGACGCTTGGCGCGCGTTATGTAATGGAAGGTAGTCTACGCCTCGCCGGCTCATCGTTGCGCGTGTCAGTACAACTCATAGACTCAAGTACCGGGGCTCATCTGTGGGCAGAGACATACAATCGTCCATTCCGCGCCGAGGAAATCTTCGCGCTACAGGACGATCTAGTGCCGAGGATCGTCTCTACCGTAGCTGACATTAACGGTGTCCTGCCTCGGAGCATGAGTGAAGCCGTGTGCAGTCGGGGTCCAGATGAGTTAACTCCGTACGAAGCTGTACTGCGCAGTTTCCGCTACTTCGACCGGGTGACATCCGAAGAACTCACCTCGGCGCGATCTTGCCTCGAAAAAGCGGTGCAGAAGGCGCCGACTTATGCGGATGCGTGGGCCATGCTTGCCTTAGTATGTGTTCAGGACTATGCACAGGGCTTCAACCTGCAGTCGGATTCCCTAACCTGTGGGACAATGGCCGCCCAGCGCGCAGTCGAGGCAGCGCCATCCAATCATCTTGCGTATTTCAGTCTGGCCCAGGCACGCTTCTTCCAAAAGGAACTTCAGAGTTTTCGTAACGCAGCAGAACGAACCGTTGCGCTCAATCCGATGGACGGAAACTCACTCGCTTTCATTGGCGAGTTACTCACCTATGTAGGCGATTCGGAACGTGGTCTCGCGCTCGCCACTCGCGCCAAAGAAATCAATCCTAATCATCCCGGTTGGTTCTGGTATGCTGACTTCTTTCATGCATATAGACAAGCCGACTACCGCGGCGCACTTGACTTAATCCTCAAAACGAATTTGCCGGGGCACTGGGGAATGCACGCGGGTATTGCCGCCGCCGCTGGCCAGCTCGGACAAGGTGAAGCGGCAAGTAAAGCTATTCGCGAGTTGCTCAAGCTGCGGCCGGACTTCTGCACGACGGTACATGACACTTTCGCGAAGTGGTTTGATCCTGAGTTGCGCGAGCACGTTATCGATGGCTTACGTAAGGCTGGGTTGGAGATCGCCTGTGAAGAGCCAGGGGCTGAAACAACAAACACCACGCATGTGAACGCTGCTCCCAAAACAATCACAGTTCCCAGTTTTGACAGTCGTCCCGCAATCGCGGTTCTGCCCTTCGATAATCTTTCTGCTGATCCTGAGCAGGAGTACTTTACAGACGGTCTGGCGGAGGATCTCATAACGCGACTCTCACTTTGGCGTTTGTTTCCTGTCATCGCCCGCAACTCGAGTTTTGTCTACAAGGGCAAGGCTGTTGACGTTAAGAAGGTGTCTGCCGACCTCGGCGTGCGATATGTGGTTGAAGGTAGTGTGCGCAAGGCAGGAAAGCAGTCACGCATCTCCGCGCAGTTGATCGACGCAACGACAGGCCATCACGTCTGGGCCAAGACCTACGACCACGAACTAAGCGATGTCTTCGCTGTGCAGGACGAGATCAGCGACGCAATTGCGGCCTCGCTCGTCGGTGATCTTGAGCGTGCGGAACACGCTCGCGTGCAACGCCGCCCGGCGGAAAGCCTGGAGGCGTGGGGCCTTTACCAACGCGCACTACCGCTCATCTACAACTTTACTCGCGAAGACTGCGCTCAGGCTCGCGCGTTACTGGAGCGTGCTGTCGCACACGATCCGCATTTCTCTACGGCGCTGGCGCGACTGGCGGAGGTGGGGATTTGGGAGGTTATGTACGAGTGGACCGACGACCCGGAAGGGACGCTCGACGCTGCTGTCGCCGAGGCGCGCCGTGCAGTTGCGCTTGACTCCTTGGATGCGCAGGCGCGGGCCGGCCTATCGTTCGCGTTGATGACCGCCGGTGACAGCCATGGCGCACTGGAGGAGGCGCGCCAAGCCGTTGAGCTCAACCCGAGCATGCCCTTTGCGCTGGCCATTCACGCCTACCACCGGCACATGGCCGGGCATTCACCCGAAGAGAGCATTGGTTTCGTCCAACGCGCGCTGCGGCTCAGCCCTCACGATCCCGTCGAATGGCTCTTCTACGATGTCCTGGCCAGCGCTTACTTGAACGCAGGACGCTTTGCGGAGGGGTTGGAAGCAGGCCGACAACTCATAACCCTCTCACCTAACTACTATTGGGGCTATCTCTGGAGCGCGATGAACTCGGTCGGCCTTGGCCAGATCGAACAGGCCCGCAATTTGGTCCGAGAGGCAGTGCGAGTCAAGCCCGAGTTGTCTTTTGAGCTGGCACGGAAATGTCTCGGGACAATGGCACCGGATGTAGACCGTCGTTTCACCGAAGCTTTACGGCAGACCGGATTGGAGGGGAAGAAAGAAACAAGCAGCGCGGAGGACTGGGAGACGGAGGCAAGCGGAGACGGGATCAAAGACAGAGCAATCAGTTCGGCCAGTAGTCGTGATTCTTTTAGTTCTGCCATCAAGACGATTGCAGTCCTCCCTTTCCAAAACCTTTCCGGCGATCCCGAACAGGAATACTTCGCAGATGGCATCACCGAGGAGATCCTAAACGCCCTGGCTCAAATTCCCGGACTTCGCGTGGCGGGCCGCAGTTCAGCGTTTTCTTTCAAAGGTCGCAATGAAGATTTGCGCACAGTCGGTGCCAAGCTCGGCGTCGGCACCATCCTCGAGGGTACGTTGCGACGCTCAGGCGATCGCCTCAGGATCACGGCTCAACTCATCGATGCTGGTAGCGGGTACCAACTCTGGTCCGAGCGATACGACCGTGTCATCGAAGATGTATTCTCGGTCCAGGATGAGATCGCTAATACGATCGCCGGACGCCTCCAGGTGTCGCTCAGCGCTTCCGGCGAAGTTCAGTTTGCGGAACCGCCGACCCGGCATATCGGTGCTTACGAGCTCTATCTAAAAGGACGAGCCTTGCTGTACCAGCGAGGACTGAGCATTCCCAAAGCTATCGACTGCTTCACACAGGCTGTCTCTCTCGATCCTGCCTATGCGCAGGCTTGGGCCGGTCTGGCAGACGGGTACACAACCTCCGGTTATTCGGGATTCAAACCTGCGATCGAAGTAATGCCACTCGCGCTGGATGCTGCACGACGAGCGCTTGAATTGGATGAGAACGTGGCCGAGGCTCACAACGCACTCGCCTGTCCGACTCTGTTGTATGAACGAAACTACAACCTCGCCAGGAGTGAATTCGAACGTGCTATCGAACTGAATCCTAATTATCCGCAAGCTCGTGCCTGGTATGGTCTCTTCTATCTCCAATGGGTTGAGGGAAGTGACTTAGAATCTCGTGCCGAACTTTTGCGAATGCTGCAAATCGATCCATTGTCGGGTTATGCAAACGTGATCTTTTCTTTCTTCTGCGCCAGTAGCGATCGACCTTCAGAAGCTGTGGAACATGGTCGACGTGGAGTCGAGCTCGATCCCAATTCGTACCTGGCCCAATGGAGTCTCGGGGTCGCGCTCGAATGCGTTGGTCAATATGAAGAGGCTGCGGTGGTGACAGAGCGAGCGATTGCGATGTCAGGCCGGCACGCCTGGGCACTCACAACCCTTGCTTCGATCTATGGTGGGTGGAACAAGCCTGACGATGCGCGAGCTGTCTATCGGGAGTTGGAAGTGCGACGAGCGCGTGAATACATTCAGCCCTCAATGATGGCAATCGCCGCTGCAGCAGTGGATGAAATGGACCGAGCCATCGAGTTCGCTCAGGAGGCACTGGTGAATAGAGATCCGCTTTTCGTCATGGTCGCGCGGGCGTGGCCGCAGAATAAGAAACTGCGGACTGATTCTCGATTTCTCGAGATAGTCAGTGAATTGGGCTTCCCAAATTGGAATTCGGGAGTTGCGCTTTAGATGGGCTAAAAGCGAAGCCTGTTGCTGGGACAAGAGCGACAACATTAGTTCGACGACGTCACTAACGGTAATCGCAATGGACGAGTTATCCGCCAACTCTACGCTTTCGCATTACCGCATCGTCTCCAAAATCGGGGTTGGCGGCATGGGTGAAGTGTATTTGGCGCAGGATACAAAACTCGATCGCAAAGTTGCCCTGAAGATTCTGCCTGCTGACCTTGCTGCGAACCAGGACCGCATGCGCCGTTTCGTTCAGGAAGCAAAATCCGCGGCGGCGCTCAACCATCCCAACATCGCTCACATATATGAAATTGGTGAAGCTGACGGCGTGAACTTCATCGCGATGGAGTTTGTCGATGGCAAGACCCTGCGGGAAAAGATTCACGACGAAAAAAGTGAGTTGAAGCTCCTACTCAAACACTTGCTCCAAGTCGCGGAAGGGTTGGCGAAAGCACATGCGTCGGGCATCGTGCATCGCGATCTCAAACCCGACAACATCATGATCACGCGGGAGGGGCACGCAAAGATTCTTGATTTCGGCCTGGCAAAGCTGCTTGAGACGGGACAGAAACCCGACCGTGAGGGAGGGCTCGGTTCGAGCGAGAATGCGACCGCGATGATGCCCGTTCATCATTCCACGCCCGGCGTCGTGATGGGCACGGTCGGCTACATGTCTCCCGAACAGGCGCAAGCGAAACCTGTCGACCAGCGCTCCGACATCTTCTCGTTCGGCTGCCTCCTCTACGAAGCAGCCACTGCTCGAAAGCCGTTCGCCGGTGACTCCGTTGTTGACTCTCTCCACAAGATCATTCACGAGCCGGCGCCGGCCATCACTGACTTTAATCCTTCAGCGTCAGCTGAATTGCAGCGCGTCATTCGCAAGTGTTTGGCGAAAGAACCGGACAAGCGCTACCAAACGATTCGCGACACTGCCAACGATCTCGAAGAGCTGCTCGAAGATATGAAGGGCGTGAGCGACATTGAGCGCTCTGTGGCGCCGTCCACGAATACGAGCAGCGCGATCGGCAGCACAGACGACGACGTGCGCGCGCACAGCACAATGTCAGTTAGCCAACGGCCCGCCTCGAGCGCCGAATACGTTATCACTGGTATCAAGCACCATAAACTGACAGTGTCGATTGCCCTCGTGGTGCTTGTCGTCGGCGCGGTCGGTCTTCTTCTTTATCTGCGCGCGCGCAGTACCGCACTCACAATCGAATCAATCGCAGTGATGCCGTTTGTCAATGAAAGCGGGAATGCAGATCTTGAATACCTTTCCGACGGAATGACTGAAACGCTCATCAATAGTCTTTCACAGATTCCAAACTTGAGTGTGAAGGCACGTTCATCCGTTTTTCGATACAAAGGCAAAGAGATTGATCCGAAAAAGATTGCTGCTGAACTAAATGTGCAAGCGATGCTAACAGGGCGGGTTGTCCAACGTGGGGATCAATTAACCCTCAATTTAGAATTGATTGACGCGCAGACGGAAAACATTCTGTGGGGCAATAGATATGAACGCAAATCTTCCGAACTCGTTGCGCTTCAAACCGAGGTTGCCCGTGATGTTTCAAATAGACTCAAGACCAAACTGTCAGGTGCGGACGCAGCGAAAGTCGAAAAGAATTACACCGCCAACTCGGAAGCCTATCAGCTTTATTTGAAAGGGCGGTTCTACGGGAGTAAACGCACGGGGAAAGATGCTCAGAAATCAATTGTGTATTACCAGCAGGCAGTCGCCATTGATCCGAAATTCGCACTGGCATTTGCAGGCCTGGCCGAGGCAAATTGGTTTCTCGCACTTTACAGTTACCCGCAGGTAAATGAAGCGGTTCCCAAAGCACGTGAACTCGCCCTGAAAGCCCTGGAGTTAGATAACAGTTTAGCCGAGCCGCACTCGGTATTAGGAGTCATCTGTTTTAATTATGATCGCGATTTCGCCTGCATGGAACGCGAGACAAAACTTGCAATCGAACTGAATCCGAGTTATGCGGAAGGTCATCGTCGGTACGCTCTGTTACTTCAAAACCTGGGCAGATTCGAAGAAGCGCGCATTGCCATAAGACGGGCTTTGGTGATCGACCCCTTGTCGCCGGTAACCAACCTTCAATATGCGCAGTTGCTTTTCTACGAAAGAAAATATGATGAAAGCGAAACGCAGAGCAAAAAGAACCTCGAACTGGATCCAAATTTCTGGTATGCGCATTGGCAACTCTTTTACGTTTACCGCATGAGGCGGGATTATGCTTCGGCGGTCGAAGAACTCGCCAAAGTTCAAGATGCAAGAGGCGAACCTGATGCGGCAAAGTTGATTCGAGAGAGTTTTGTCAAAGGCGACTGGCAGGGATTCCTGAGGAAAATTACCGAGGAACGCACGCGCCTTAAACTATATCCATATTTTGTGGCAACTTTCTTTGCAGAGTTGGGCGAGAAAGATAAAGCCTTCGCCATGCTGAACGAAGCAATCGAAACAAAAGATCAACATACGGGCCAGATGAAAGTAGACCCATACATGAATCCATTGCGTGACGACCCGCGCTTTCAGGAGGTGCTGAAGAAAGCCGGTTTTCCTGAATAGAGTCAATTTATGAAACGATGCCCTGAATGTAAACGGGATTACTACGACGACACGCTGATCAAGTGTCCAGAGTGCTCTTAGAAACATGAATAATGAATTATCAGTCGGCACTACTTTCTCGCATTACCGCATCGTCTCGAAGATCGGCGCGGGCGGGATGGGCGAAGTCTATTTGGCCCAGGACACCAGGCTCGATCGGAAAGTGGCGATCAAATTCCTGAATGAAGAATTCAGCAAGGATGCGGATAAGTTGAATCGTTTTGTTCAGGAAGCCAAGGCTGCGTCCGCTCTCAACCATCCGAATATCCTGACGATTCATGAGATCGGTGAGCTCGACGGCACAAACTACATCGTCACCGAACTCATCGACGGCCAAACTCTGCGTGAGCATCTCTCGCGTAAGGAAACGCTTAAGGTCAATGCAATCATGAAAATCGGCGTTCAAGTGTCGGAAGCGCTCTCCGCGGCGCATCAGGCTGGGATTATCCACCGCGACATCAAGCCCGAGAACATCATGCTGCGCAAAGATGGCTACGCGAAGGTACTGGACTTCGGTTTGGCGAAATTGTCAGAACCCCGACCTGTCGGGGTAGCGACCGGGTCGGCGGGAAGCGAGGACGCCACTCGGGTCCAAGTCAATACAACTCCCGGTGTGGTGATGGGAACAGTTTCCTATATGTCGCCGGAGCAAGCTCGCGGAACAGCAACGGATGCCCGAACAGATATCTGGAGTTTGGGCGTCGTCTTGTATGAAATGTTGGCGGGCAAAGTCCCTTTCACCGGCGAAACCATCAATCACACCATCGTCTCGATCCTCGAAAGAGAACCGCTGCTGCTGGAAAACGTGCCGGCTGAACTGCAGCGGATCGTCCGCAAATCGATGACTAAAGATGTGGACATGCGGTACCAAACGGCGCATGACCTGCTGATAGATCTCAAGAACCTACTGAGAGATCTGGACATTCAGGGCGAGCTTGAGCGTTCGGTAGTTCCGAACCGTGAGACAGCAAATGCATCGTTAGAAAATGCCACGCAGATGTATGCGTCTGACGCGGTCAAAGCAACCACAAGCGGACAGGCTGTGGCAATGCAAAATATCACGTCGTCGTCTTCGAGTCTTGAATACGCCGTCACGCAGGCAAGGAGTCATAAATTTGCCACGGCGATAATTGGGGTCTTGCTGGTCGGAGTGATCTCGACCGTAGGCTACTTTGTGTTTGTTTCCAGAGGCGGCAGCACAAAGCAGATCAGTTCGGTCGCCGTGATGCCGTTTGTCAATGAAAGCGGTAATGTTGATGTTGAATATCTTTCCGACGGCATGACCGAAACGCTTATCAAGAGTTTGTCCGACCTCCCGGGGTTGGACATCAGACCTCGTTCATCAGTCTTTCGCTACAAAGGTAAAGACACAGATTTACAGACGATTGCCAAAGAGCTGAATGTTCAAGCGATCTTGAACGGCAGAATTGCGCAACGGGGCGACCAATTGACGCTCAGCCTGGAACTGGTTGATGTTCAAAAAAACAGTGTGATCTGGAGTGAGCAATACCAACGCAAACAATCTGACCTTGTTTCGTTGCAAAGCGAAATTGCTAAGGACGTTTCAACAAATCTCAAGGCAAAGTTATCAGGTGCGGAGGAAACCAAAGTAACCAAGACCGCGACTGCCGACCCCGAAGCCTATCAAGCCTATTTGAAGGGCCGTTATTACTGGAACCGACGCACGGCTGAAAATCTGAAGAAAGCGATCGAGCAATTCAAGTCGGCAACGGACCGTGACCCGAATTACGCACTCGCTTACGCTGGTCTGGCCGATTGCTACGCAGTCTTGCATGAATACGCCGGAACCCCGACAAGCGAAACAGCTCCTCAAGCGAAAGCATACGCCGAACGAGCCTTAGCCATCGACGGCCAATTGGCGGAACCTCACGCAACATTGGGAACGGTCAATGAAAATTTGTGGCGTTGGGGAGAAGCGGAAAAGGAATTCAAACGGGCGATCGAGCTAAATCCGAATTATCCAACTGCGTATCATTGGTATTCAATTTTCCTCAAGGATGTTGGAAGAAATGACGAGGCCGCGGCGACGATCAAGCAGGCGCAAAAGCTTGACCCCCTGTCGAGCGTGATCGGTGTGAATGTTTCGAGAATGTATCAACTGCAAAATAATCACGATGCGAGCATTGAAAATAGTCTCAAGATAATTGAACTCGATCCAAATTTCGGCCCAGCTTATGAATATCTGGCACTGTCATATCTGAAACGGGGACGCAACGCGGAAGCCATCGCGGCGGCGGAAAAGGCGGCGGACTTAACTAACAGGGCGGGCATCACACTCGGTGATTTGGGTTATGTTTATGCGGCTGTAGGGAAACGAGCAGACGCAATCGACAAAATAAGAGAACTGGAAGAGAAATACATCCGCAAGGAAGCGATCGGACAATATATCGCTGCCGTATATGTGGGGCTGGGCGATAAGGACAAAGCGTTTGAATGGTTGGAAAAAGACTTCCAGGCCCGAAACGGAAAGCTAGGGGAAATCCGATGGCAAATTCAGTTTGAACCTCTTCGCGACGACCCGCGCTTTAAGGATTTAACCAAGCGAATCGGTTTGCCACAGTAAGAACTATTAGTTTGCGTCCGGCGCCGGGAGTGGCAAGCCAACAGCTTGCGCTGCATTTTATGAAACGCTGCCCCCAATGCAATCGCTTTGAAGCCGACGACACCCTCGCGTTCTGTCGCTCGGATGGCGCCGCCTTAATCAGCGCTTCGGGTTTGTTTAGTGCCGACCTGAACACGGCGAAGTTTGGTTCCGGACCAGTCTCGAGCGAGATCGAGACCAGTCTCCTTCCTCACTTGCCCACGACTCCCGAGATCAATCGAAACACTGGACCAACAACAGCACTCCCAGCTGCGTCGATACCTGGCACCACGCGCGACCTTTCGAAACCGAAACGACGTGGATTCGTACTGGCGGCGATTGGCATCGCGCTGGTTGTCATAGTTATAGCTGGCTATTTCTATTTGTCGCGAAGTCGAACAACCGCGATTCAATCGATCGCCGTGATGCCGTTTGTGAATGAGAGCGGCAATGCTGATGTTGAATATCTTTCGGATGGCATGACCGAAACGCTCATCGGCAGTTTATCGCAACTGCCGAATCTGAATGTGAAAGCACGTTCGTCGGTCTTTCGCTACAAAGGCAAGGAAACAAATCCGCAGACTGTAGGCAAAGAGTTAAACGTCCAGGCGATCCTTAACGGGCGCGTCAGCCAGCGCGGAGACCAGTTAACATTGAGTTTGGAATTGATTGACGCGCAAACGGAGAACGTGATTTGGAGTGAGCAATATAACCGCAGCCAATCCGACCTCGTAACACTCCAAAGCGAGTTCGCCCGTGACGTCTCGAGCAAACTTAAATCAAAACTCACAGGCGCGGACGAGGCGAAAATAGCAAAGAATTACACGGCAAATCCCGAAGCGTATCAACTTTATCTCAAAGGGCGTTTCTACTGGAATAAACGAACAACCGATGGGCTAAAACAGGCGGCTGAATTTTACAAGCAGGCGATTGAAAAAGACTCGAACTATGCCCTCGCTTACTCCGGTTTGGCTGAAACTTACGTCTTGTTTCCAGCTTATAGCGTTGCTTCGCCAAAAGACAGCATGCCACAGGCAAAAGCGGCGGCGACGCGAGCGTTGGAAATTGACGATTCGCTGGCCGAACCACACGGCGCACTCGGACGGTATCTTAACTATTATGAGTGGGATCGGGTCTATGCGGAAAAGGAATTTCGCCGCGCCATTGAACTTAATCCGAATTACGCCACCGTCCACGATTGGCTCGGTGCAGAGAATCTTGCGCTGAGGAAGAGGTTTGATGAAGCCCTTGTTTCCCAAAGACGCGCCGAAGAACTTGACCCGCTTTCGTTGTCTATAAGCGCAAATGTTGGCTGGACGCTCTTTTTTGCCCGCCGCTACGATGAAGCGATCGCTCAATTGAACCGCACTCTCTCGCTTGACCCGAATTTTTATGTCGCCCGCGCTAATTTGTGTTGGGCTTACAATGCCAAAGATATGCATCGGGAAGCCATTGCCGAATGTCGTAAGGCTCGTGAATTGAATGACGACTCTTTGATCAAGGGCTACCATGCTCTTGTATTGGCACGGTCGGGACAGCGCGACGAGGCAAGGAATCTGCTCAATGAGTTAGAACTGGAAGCTACCCGGCACTATGTCACGAGCTATGGGGTGGCGCTTGCTCACATCGGACTGAATGAAAAAGAGGAAGCACTCGTCTGGCTGGAAAAAGAGGTTGCCGAGCGCGGGTATTGGTGTGGTGTTTATGCGGTTGCTCCTGAGCTTGACGATTTGCGTAGCGACCCGCGCTTCAAAGAAATGCTGAAACGGTTGAATCTGCCGGAATGAATTTGAAAGTAGATGAATAAAGAACTGGCGACCAGCACAACTTTGTCGCATTACCGCATCGTCTCAAAGATCGGTTCCGGTAGAATGGGAAAAGTGTACTTGACCCAGGATACAAAACTCGATCGCCGGGGTCGCACTGAAAGTTTTGGCGGGCGAAACTATAGCCTGCCCGCAGGCTTCGACTAAATCCGAAGGGCATCAAAACATGGCCAAACCTTCGAAATTCGCGCACGTCGTCTATAGCACACGACGCTTTGATGAAATGATTAACTGGTATCAAAGCGTCTTCGAGGCGAAAGTGGTCTATCAAAACCCGGCGTTCGCTTTCCTTACCTACGACGACGAACATCATCGTTTCGCGTTCGCCAATTTGTCAGCGCTTACGCCTGACAGCGTGGCCAGCGAGACGCGGGACAACGCGGGTGTAAATCACGTAGCCTACACCTACGCCAGCCTGGGTGACTTGCTTGCTACATACGAGCGTCTCAAACAGATGGGTGTTACACCATATTGGCGCATTCATCATGGCATTACACTTTCCCTTTACTATCGGGATCCCGATGGCAATCGAATGGAGTTTCAGGTGGACTGCGGTACAGTAGAAGAGGCCAACGCCTATATGCACTCTGACGCCTTCGCTGCGAATCCGGCCGGGGTAGAAGTTGATCCGGAGAAACTGCTTGCACAGTACCGCAGCGGTGTCCCGGAGCATCAACTGCTGACGACGCCTGAAGGTCCGATGTCTTCAATCCCACGCGAGCACGGTATGTCCTGATACTTTTGCGTTTACGAAGTAAGAAGAGCGATCTTCCGAAATGGTGAAATACCGCCATGGAGTTTTGGGGTTCCTATGTTTGCTGGCTGCGATCACGTACCTGGTTGCGAGATGAGATCAATACAGAAGTTGTCTTACAGCGATAAGGCACAAACGAAGAAGTTTCTGGCGAGCGATGAATCGTCGTATTGTTCCGGCGCTTTCCTGAATGAATGATCCCATATGAGTGAATCCCTTCTCCCCAATTCAATAATTTCGCATTACCGCATCCTCTCCAAAATCGGCGCGGGTGGGATGGGCGAGCTGTATCTGGCGCAAGACACCTCCGAACTCGGCCGCACCGTAGCACTCAAGATCGTGCCGGCTGAAGTTGCCAAAGACAAAGATCGCCTGCAACGCTTCGCCCAGGAAGCGCGCACCGTTTCGAATCTCAATCATCCGAACATCATCACTGTTTATGAATTCGGACAGACCGACTTCGCCTCTTTTATTGCCACTGAATATGTTGACGGCGTGACCCTTCGCCAGCATCTTTCCAACCGCCGGCTAAAGTTAATAGACGTCCTGGATGTGGCCATTCAGATCGTTGGTGCGCTCAACGCGGCCCACGAGGCCGGTATTACTCATCGCGACCTCAAACCCGAAAATGTGATGGTGCGCCGCGATCACATTGTGAAGGTACTCGACTTTGGGCTCGCAAAGATGACTGCACCTTCGTCCGGTACGGCGATCGACTCCGAAGCGGGAACCAAAGTATTTGTCCAAACTGAGCCCGGGCTGGTGATGGGTACTGTCAGTTACATGTCGCCAGAGCAATCAATGGGAAAGGGCATAGACCAACGCACGGACATCTGGAGCATCGGTGTTGTGCTTTACGAGATGATTGCCGGCTGCGTCCCGTTTCAGGGAAAAGACATTCACCGGCAGATCATCGCAATCCAGGAGACCGAGCCGGCGCCGCTCTCACAGCTAGTCGAAGGTGTGCCGGAGCGTTTGGAAGAGATTGTATTTAAGTGTCTGGCCAAGGAGAAAGATGAACGTTATCAGAGTGCCAAAGACTTGCTGATCGATCTCCGTAACCTCCGACGCAGGCTGGACGTCGATGCTGAAATTGAGCGCACAGTAGCGCCTGGACTGCGGAGCACCAGCGGCGGCACATCGCGCGTGAGCACACAAGGTTTGCAATCGAACGCCGGCGCAACCAGCGCAGTCCAGGTTCCCACTGCCTCCAGCGCTGAGTACGTCGTCACGGGAATTAAGGGGCACAAAATCATTGCGGTCATTATGGTCCTGGTGCTCGTCGCGGGAATCATCGGGCTCGGACTTTTCTGGCGCGCTCGTAACAGCACCGCCGAAGGCACCATCAACTCGATCGCTGTGATGCCGTTTCAGAACCGGAGCGCGAACGCGGACAGCGAGTATCTGTCGGACGGTCTGGCCGAATCGCTGATTTATCGGCTCTCACAACTACCGAGCCTGAAAGTCAGCCCGACGAGTTCGGTCTTTCGTTACAAAGGCAAGGAAACCGACGTACAAAAAATCGGCAACGAGCTCGGCGTAAGCGCGGTGCTTACGGGACGGATTGTGCAGCGCGGTGAGAATCTGACGATCAGCGTCGAACTGGTCGATGTACGCAACAATAAACTGCTGTGGGGCGAGCAGTATGAACGCAAGATGTCGGAATTGTTGACAACCCAACGCGAGATTGCGGGCGAGATCACGAACAAGCTGCAATTGAAGTTGTCGGGCGAAGGCGAGCAAAAGCTGGCGAAGAAATACACCGACAGCAACGAAGCCTATCAGCTCTATTTGAAGGGCCTTTTCCATTTTGCGAACCGAACAAAGGAGGACGTCCAGAAGTCGATCGGGTATTTTCAACAGGCCACCAAGCTTGATCCCAATTTTGCGCTGGCATATGTCGGCATCTCACAATCTTACTCATTGATGCCGTCCTATTCTTATCTCAGCCCCAAAGAAGCTTTTCCCCAAGCCAAAGCTGCGGCACAGAAGGCTTTAGAGATCGATCCATCGTTGGCTGACGCTCACGCGGCTTTAGCGACCACGCTTGCTGCTTACGATTGGAATTGGGTGGAAGCGGAGCGTGAATTCAAACGGGCAATAGAACTCAATCCGAACGTGGCTGACATCCATTATCGGTACGGCTTAATCTACCTGATTCCGGCGGGGCGCACGGATGAAGCAATTCGGGAAATAAAGCGGGCATTGGAGCTTGAACCGCTCTCGATCGCCATGAATGCGAACCTTGCCGGAGCCTATATGTATGCGCGGCAAAACGATCGGGCACTTGAGCAAGCCAGGAAAACATACGATCTTGAACCGAACCACATTACTGCCCGCGTTTGGCTCGCAAATGTCTACGAAAGTCTCGGAATGTACAACGAAGCCATTGCCCTCAGCGAAGAGTACCTGAAAAACCACCTGTCGGACCAGTACTTTCTACTCTATTCCGGATACGCGTATGCGAAAACAGGCCGACGAGAGAAGGCAGAGGATGCGATAAAGAAATTACGTGATCTCGAAAAAACCGAGCCGGTGGACCCGTACACCTTTGCCGTGCTCTATGTCGGACTGGGGGACAAAGATAAGGCCATTGTCGAGCTGGAAAAAAGCTTTAACGAGCGCGGTTATTACGTTCCGCTTCTGAGTGTTGATCCATTGATGGATCCATTGCGCGACGATGCTCGCTTTGCTGCTTTGCTCAAGCGCGTTGGGTTGCCGAAGTAGTGCAAACCGTTAGTTTGCATTTCGTCGCCAGGCCGTTCGAAGGAAAGAACGCAAGCTCGCAGGTTGCGCTACAAAAATGAAACACTGCCCCACATGTAACCGCGTTGAAGCTGACGACACGCTTACCTTCTGTCGCTCGGACGGCACTGCGTTAATCAGTGCTTCTGGTTCGTTTGGCGGTGATACGGAAACCGCGAAGTTTGGCTCTGGTCCATTGTCGAACGAGATCGAAACCAGCTTGCTTCCTAACACGTCAACTACTCCTGAGAGCAATCGAAGCACTGGGCCAACAACCGGACTTCCCGCCGCGCAGATTCCGAACGGCACGCGCGACCTTGCTAAACCCAAGCGACGCGGATTCGCATTCGCGATGATTGGCATCGTGCTGGCTGTCATCTTTGCACTTGGCTATTTCTATTTGTCGCGGAGTCGAACAACCGCGATTCAATCGATCGCCGTGATGCCGTTTGTGAATGAGAGCGGCGATGCTGATGTTGAATATCTTTCGGATGGCATGACCGAAACGCTCATCGGCAGTTTATCGCAACTGCCGAATCTGAATGTGAAAGCACGTTCGTCGGTGTTTCGTTACAAAGGCAAAGTGACAGACGCGAAGACCATCGGCAAAGAGCTAAACGTGCAAGCGATTCTGAACGGACGGGTCGTGCAACGCGGAGACCAATTAACGCTTAGTCTGGAATTAGTTGACGCGCAGACGGAAAACGTGATTTGGAGTCAGCAATACAATCGCAAACAGACTGATCTCATCTCACTTCAAAGCGAGATTGCCCGTGATGTTTCAAACAAACTCAAAGCGAAACTTTCGGGTGCGGATGTAGCGAAAGTCGAAAAGAACTACACCGCTAATCTCAAAGCCTATCAGCTTTATCTGAAAGGAAAGTTCTATTGGAACAAACGAACGGGCGAATCCCTCAAACAAGCTGCTGAGCTTTATCGGCAAGCAATTGAGAAAGACCCGAACTATGCCCTCGCCTATTCAGGTTTGGCTGAAACATACGTTCTCTTTTCGAGTTACGATGTTGCGCCGGCAAACGACAGCATGCCTCAGGCGAAAGCGGCGGCTCTGCGGGCGTTGGAGATTGACGATTCGCTGGCAGAAGCACACACCGCGCTCGGATTTTATCTTTCCAATTATGAATGGGATCGGGATGGCTCGGAAAAGGAATATCGCCGCGCTATCGAACTCAAACCGAATTACGCTACCGCCCATCATTGGTTAGGTGCTGACCTCGTGTATGTAAAACGGTTTGACGATAGTCTTGTCGAGTTGAGGCGTGGCGAGGAACTCGACCCGCTTTCACCGATCATAGGTACGAATCTTGGTGACACCCTAGTCTTCGCTCGCAGGTATGACGAGGCGATTGCACAATATAGGCGCATTCTCGTTAGTAACCCAAATTTTGCTTACACTCACCGGGCTTTGGGTTGGGCATATGGCTCAAAGGGAATGTATCCGGAAGCCATAGCCGAAACGCGCACGGCTATCGAACTGAATAATGGTTCTTCAGCAAAGGGATATTGGGGACTGTGGCTGGCGAAATCCGGCAAGCGCGATGAAGCAGTGAAGCTGCTCAGCGAGTTAAAGCAGGAAACAACCCGGGATTATGTTCAGAGCTATACTTTTGCACTTATTTACATTGGGCTTGGTGATAAAGAGGAAGCATTGAACTGGCTCGAAAAGCAAATGTCGGGTCGTTCAGAAACTGCCAACACGTATGCAGTTGCCCCAGAACTTGACGAACTGCGCTCCGAGCCGCGATTCAAGGAAATGCTGAAACGGATGAATCTGCCGGAATGAATTTGAAAGAAGATGGCTAGAGAACTTGAGGCCAACATCGCTCTGTCGCATTAGCGCAACGGATATTCCGTCGCGAAAATTCAGACTAAAATGACGAGTTTTTCTAAGTTATTGAAATGATTGGTGCCGAGGGCGGGAGTCGAACCCACACGGGATTACTCCCAACGGATTTTAAGTCCTTTAAAATCGGTATCACCTAGTCTTACCAAACGATACGAACCAGTATTTACGGGCCTTGCGGTCGTCAAGGTATCGCTTCGTCTGGCTTCGTATCAACACGTCGCACCATCTTAGCCCCATCTTGATCCAGGAATGTTGGCAACGATCGAGCTCCAGACTTCATTATTACCGGCAAAAAGGGAACAGCGTGAGCGGGCTAGTGTTTGATATGCTGGATGACTAGCTTGAGTGCGGCGGAGTTTCCCTGCGGGATTTTTATGCGTTGAGAACGGCCTTCAATCTCATCGATAAAATCGCGCGCCTCAATGCTGTAGGCAAAGTCACCGTATAGAATGAATTTGAACGTTCCGTCATCTTCGATCTCGACGCGACGAACGTACTCGTCGCCTGAATACACCGCAAGATATGCGTCCTCAAGAGGACGACCACTTTTCCATACAACAGTGCCCGCTATCCTGCGCTCCATCATTCGTGGACCCACGCGCATCGCTAGATTCTCAATCATGGCTCCTTCAGTGACCTTAATCTTTTTTGCTTCGCGCTTGTCCATGGTGGCGGGATAGTAAGTACGCGCATAAGGAGCGTCGAACTCCTCTAGCACTTCTTTCATCGCGTTTAGAACGAGGTGATACTCGCCAGGCGCAACTCTCTCAAATCTGAATGAACCATCTTTTTTCAGAAGTGCTACGTAATCTGGTCCAGTGTCCACCCCGTTAATCAGAGAGACTGCTTTATCGACGGCTTGTCCGGTTGCCGTCAGTACGTTGCCGCCAAAATCGAAGGGCAACCAAGTCGTTAACTACCCCGACGCGCCGGGGTTCTGTAAAATAAAACCCTTGATGCGCTACCATTCAGTGCGGATAACTTCCTTTCATCCCAGCGTCAAGCTGACGCTGCTGTTTGTAATGAGAGTCGCGTTGTGGCTCAGTGGGCTCTTGGCTGCGTGCACTCTCGCGTGTCCGTTATCGCTGCCTGTGTTTGCACAGCAGGCTGATCCTCAGAGCCCAGTCGTGGTCCAGCCGGGCGCGCCGGGGCAGCCTACTCGAACGCTGCCGTCCTCGACGAGGGCCATGTTGCCGCCGCCTTCGCCGGCAGATGTGGAGTTCATGCAAGGCATGATCATACATCATGCCCAGGCGGTTGAGATGACGGCGCTCATTGAATGGCATACGCAGAACAAGGAGCTCCGGACGCTGGGCGAGCGAATCAGCAGGTCGCAATCAGATGAAATAAGGTTTATGAAACGGTGGCTCGAGGCGAGGGGCCAGCCAACCGCGATGGCGATGCATGGCACCCACATGCCGAGTCACAACATGCTCATGCCCGGGATGCTTACTGCGAATCAGATGGACGCGTTCGGAAAAGCGAATGACAAAGAGTTTGACCGTCTGTTTTTGTCTGGCATGATTCAGCACCATAATGGCGCTTTGGTCATGGTGAAGGAATTGTTTGATACTCCCGGCGCGGGCGAGGACGCCGAACTATTCAATTTCGCGACCGATATTGATAGCGGCCAGCGAGCTGAGATCAGAGTTATGGAGAAGATGTTGGCAGGCCCGAAGGGCCGTCATTGAATAGCCACGACCGTAAGGTCGTGGAAAAGATATCACAAGATTATTTGAAAGGCCCGAAGGGCCGGCAGTTCTGTATGAATACGATGGGAATCACAGGTCATGAACTGTCGGCCCTGCAGGCCTCACGAATGTTTTTGCGGCGTTCCGATCCACGACCTGACGGTCGTGGCTATTCAATGACGGCCCTTCGGGCCTGACCAATTCTTTTTGTGGTGTTGTTCCACGACCTGACGGTCGTGGCTATTCAATGATGGCCCTGCGGGCCTCACGAATGTTTTTGCGGCGTTCCGGTCCACGACCTGACGGTCGTGGCTATTGAATGACGGCCCTTCGGGCCTGACCAATTCTTTTTGTGGTGTTGTTCCACGACCTGACGGTTGTGGCTATTCAATTACGGCCCTTCGGGCCTCAAGCGCTTCGACGTTGCACTTCGAATTGAATTCGCAGAGGATG
>DASWDX010000032.1:0-5285 GCA_036395055.1 Pyrinomonadaceae bacterium
GGCAAGTCGTTTCTAACGCTCCAGGAAGCGCTCGTGCAAAAGAAAATCGTCGTTTACGAGACAAAGAGCGTTAATGAACTCTCCATTCAGAATTTTTCTGATGAGGATGTCTACGTCCAGTCCGGTGACATCGTCAAAGGCGGAGCGCAGGATCGCATGATAGGCGTCGATCTGATCGTGCCGCCGCGTTCAGGCAAGCTACCGATTTCGGCGTTTTGCGTGGAGCACGGGAGATGGAGTGGCCGCGGTAATGAACAGGCTAAGGTCTTCAGCAGTTCATCTGATGCGGTAGCCACAAAAGAAATTAAGCTTGCCGCCAAACGTGAAAACTCGCAGGGTGGAGTCTGGCAGAGCGTAACCGTGGCGCAGGACAAACTGAGTCGCAATGTCGGCACGCGAGTTAACTCGACGGTGTCAGAATCGAGCCTTCAACTTGCAGTTGAAAATAACAAGGTGCGGGAGACTGCGGACAGTTACGTCAAGGCTCTTTCAAACCTCGCAAACCGGAGCGACGACGTTATCGGTTATGTGTTCGCGATAAACGGGAAGGTGAATAGCGCGGACATCTACGGTTCAAATGTGCTCTTCAAGAAGCTCTGGCCAAAGCTGCTCCAGGCGAATGCGATCGAGGCGATTGCGGAGTCGCAGAAGGACAAATTCAAACCTGCGTCGGCTGATAGCGTGAAAGGATTTCTCTCCGAAGCCGAAAAGGCGAAGGGCTCAGACAAGGATGTCAACGCTCGTGTAAATCTTCTCACGCGCGAGGACAATGAGAACATCTTGTTTGAGACTCGCGACCGCGCGCAAGAGGGTGCGTGGATTCACAGAAACTACATTAAGAAAAACTAAATCCGAAAGAAAAGGGTCATGGGTCAAGGGGTCAAGGGGTCAAGGCGAACAGGGGAACAGGAGAACAGGGGAATAGGGGAAGAGGGGAACAGGGAAAAGGTCGATCTATCCGACCGCTTCTTCTTCTCCCTTTCCCCTTTCCCCTTGACCCTTTGTCCCCATTCCCATTTTCCGCTGTTCCCCAGTTCTTCTAATGGACAAGCTTCGTTGAATACATGATGCCGTACATTTCGTCCTGATGTCTGGGAAAACCTCTGCCGTTGCTTGAGAGCATCAGGTTCACAAACTGCAACTGCCCGGCATACTTGCGATAGGCCATCCATTGCAATCTCCTGAAACCATCCGGCTTCTCGGGATTCGCTTCGCGAAACTGAACACCCTTGAGACCGTCAATCTCGAGCCACTTCACTTCATCAACCTCACCGTTTTTTGCTCGCGACTTGGCCTGATCGTAGTATGCCTTGATGCTGATGTCGGCGGGAAAGCTTTCGTCCATTGGCGAGATACTCACGATCAGGTTAGCAGCTTCCGACCCACCCGGTGAGTCCCAAACAAGTTCCTTCGATTCGTTGGTGACTTCCTTCCATTGCGGTGGGACTGTCCACGACATTCCCTGTTGGTCCCACTTGACGGTTTGGCCACCGGCCAGCGCCTGCAACTGCGCCGCAGTCGGCGTGGCGTGCTCTGCTTCGCCGCTACTATCACTCGAGCTCGACGCAGACTTGCCCGGCCCGTTCTTGTTGTTTGAGCTTTTCAGTTTATTCGTTAAGTTGCAAAGCGAGAGCGCAAATCCAAGGACAATCAGGACGGGAATCTGTTTCATAGTGTCACACTCATGAGAGAAAATTGTAAGAGCAGTGCGCTTCTATTCCAAAACAGGGTGTTAAGTCAATGCTCGATCCGATTCTTATAGAACCAACTGTTAGTTTGCAGACACGCGGGACGAAATTTGCAACGTCGAATTAGTACGCTATTTAGATTTCAACAGCCGGGATACAACTCGTAACGAGACGCAAACTAACAGTTTGCGTTACAAACCTGGGCGGTGCGTGTTATCCTAAGCCTTCCCTCCATAAGCCCCTTTCAGCAAACAGACCTCGGCTACAATTCTTCGGAGAGCTTATGAACACTACTGTCTTAAAACCGTCGCGGTTAATTTTTCTCCTGGCAATTAGTCTGCTCGCCTTCGCCGGCAGCGCTTGCCAGAGAGTCGATACGAATGCGAACACTAATACCAGTCTGACTGCGAATGCCAACACCGCAATTGCTAACGCGAATCTCTCACCCGGGCCTGCAACGGTAGGCACCGCGCGCGAGCCCGAAAAATACCGGGCCGTCCTTGTTTTTAGCGCAGAAACCGAAGGTGGACAAAAGACCATTGGCATTCCTTCGCTGTCCGCTGAGATAGCGCGCAATGGCGCTGACCGTCGCGTCGCCTTCAAACTGCCCGATGGGTCCGATCTGATCTACCTGGAGCAGGGAAATCAGCACATTGCGATCATGCCTGGCCGCAGGCAATATGCGGAGTTGACTCCAGAAGCGACTGGCATTCAATTGCAAAAACTAATGACACCGGGACAAGTCATTTCATATCTGGAAAAGCTAAAAGGAGTGGAACGAGTTGGGGACGACGTCATGAACGGCCGCCCGGCGGACAAGTATCGTTATGCGCTATCTACCAATACGTCTACGTCCGCAGGCCAAGTTAATACCGAAGCCTTTTTCTACGTTGATAAAGAGACCGGATTACCATTGAGGGTAGACATAACATCCGAGGCGACCGGAGATGTAAAGGGAGTAAAAGGCGCGAAGATCGTCGCGGAGATGCGCGACATCAGCACGAACGTTGACGACTCGTTGTTTCAGGTTCCTGCAGGACTTAACAAAGTTCCGCCCGAGCAAGTGCGCGCGCAGATCAATGCGTTCACAAATACGGTCGCAGCTTTAGGCAAGGCGCTCTTGAGCAACATGAATACGGCGACGCCAACCGCAAGTCCGTCGCCGACACCGTCGCCCGTGCAATAACCAGGTCCGAGAAAGCCGATGAGATACATACTGCTCCTACTTTTGGGAATCGCCATCGGTGCCGCTGCCACTATTTTCTTTCTCGGCCTGCCGAGCGCAAAGGCGGTTCCCGGTGCACATGTGCAAGCTCCGCCGGCTGGTGGTGATCCGCCGGCAACTGTCGTTGTTTCCATCAGCGATAGTTTTTTTGACGGGCTGCTGGGAACGGTTTTTCGTGAACTCGGTCCACCTACATTCAATCTTGCGGAAACAGCCGAGCCGTCGGGTCCTTCCAATATTAGCCGCACTGTTTTTCAGGCCGACTGTACCAACAGTGTGACCCTGGCTGCCGACGCCAACAACGTCAAGACGCAGGTGCAGTTTGCCGGCGGCAAGATCTCAGCGCCACTTGTCTTTAGCGGCAAATACAATCTGTTAGGAAACTGCATGGAGTTTAAAGGATGGGCGCAAACGACAATCCAACTTTCGTTTGATCAGCCCCGCCAAACGCTCTATGGCCGCGTGAATGTCGAAGGCGTCAACCTGGAAGGCGTGGCGCCGTTTGCCAATAATTTCGTTACGGTGTTTGTTCGCACCGCAATTGACAGCCGGGTGAATCCGATTCAGTTTTTGCGTCCGCAACAATTGCAGTTGTTGATACCGGTGCAGGCAAGCAATGGGTCGGTAAAGGCGCAGGTGAAAGATGTACGCGCTGAAGTGCAGGATGGGTCCCTCCGGCTGCATATCACTTACGACTTCGGTGGCGCGAAAGGACAGGTGCCACAGGGATAGATGACGATGAAGTTCCGACTCATCGAGCCTGCGGAGCGGGCGCTAGCGTAAAGCCTGGGGCGTGAGCCCCAGGAACTATCAGCGAAAGGCCCGCAAAGCCCGTGAAACGGGCGACAGCACTTCGTTACAAGTAACGTTCAATCTTTAAGAATAGAGGTTTTTTCTGCCACCAAACGAAGAATCAATTCCTTTCGGACTAAGAATCAGTTTCATGTATCTCTTCTTGACGGCGACACTGCGTTGTTACGCTATGGCTGCCGCCTGCTCCGCAGGCTTACGGTTCCTCGTGCTCGCAAAACCTGGGGTTTCGCTTCGCTTCACCCCAGGCTTTATGCTGGCGCCTGCTCCGCAGGCTCGCCGCTACTGATCGCTGGCCCGCCTTCAGCAAGATTCCGCTGCCGTTCGAAGTGGTCTACGATTTCCTGCGCGGTCTTCTTTCCCACAAATGGCGTCAACTCAGAAACGGCAGCAGCTGCGATGCGATGAATGGAACCGAAGTGTCTCAATAGTCTTCCCTTTCGCTTCTCACCGACGCCGGGAATCGCCGAAAGTTCGGAAGTGAAGTCACGAAGCTCGCGGCGCTTGCGATGGTAGCTCAAGGCGTAGCGATGCGTTTCGTCGCGAATCATTTGCAACAGACGAAGAATCAGCGAATGAGGATCAAGATAAATGGGTTCATGTTCACGGCCTTTCACGAGCAGGTAGGAAACCTGGTTGTGTTTCAAGGGAGGTTTCACCACGCCCACCATCGGCACTGCTTCGAGATCGAGTTCGCGCATCGCATCAGCTGCGGCATTGAGCTGACCCTTGCCGCCGTCAATCATGACCAGATCTGGCAAGGGCTTTCCTTCGTCGAGCAGGCGGCGATAACGACGCAGCACCGCCTCGCGCATTGATGCCACATCGTTAGCGCCTGCCACCGTCTTAATTCGAAACTTGCGATATTCCGACCGGTTCATCTTTCCATTATCGCAGACAACCATCCCAGCTACATTCTCGGCGCCTTGAATATGTGAGATGTCAAACGACTCGATGCGCGCGGGAAAGCGCGGCAGCTCCAGGGTTTCCTGCAACTCCTCAAGCACAAGTTTCATGTCCGGCTTGAGAACACGGAAGCGCTGCTCAAACGCCAGCTTCGCATTCTTTTCGCCGAGGTCGATCAGGTCGCGTTTCTCACCGCGCTGGGTGTAGTGAATTTTGACGCGCCGCCCTTTACGGGCGGTCAGGGCCTTCTCCAACAGTTCGCGATCGGTGAAATCCACCGGGACATGAATCTCTTTAGGCACGTAGTCGGTCGCGTAATACTGCGCTAAAACTTCGCCGAGAAACGACGCGGGATCGAAATCATCTTCCGGCAGGTCTTCCCAAAAGAATTCGCGCCGTCCCACGATGTGGCCCTCGCGCATCGTAAAGAGTTGCAAAGCGAGCCGCGGCCCCTCGCGATAGTAAGCGAAAATATCAACATCGCGGTCGGGCGAGGTAGCCATCTTCTGTTGTTCAGAAAGCTTGATGACAGTCTTGCGCAGGTCGCGATACTTGGCCGCCATCTCGTAGCGCATCTCTTCCGAGGCCTGCCCCATGCGCTCTTGCAGCGTGTCCGCGAGTTCCGTGTTTCTACCTTCCAGCAATAGCCGCACGTC
>DASWDX010000033.1:0-12800 GCA_036395055.1 Pyrinomonadaceae bacterium
CAGTTAGTAGTTCCGGGCGTAAGCTCGGGGTACCAACGTCGAAACGGCGGAATTGTTTTTACGAAGACGAGCGTCCTTTTGGGGCCGACCGATGTTGGATCTAATCCTGACTAACCACACTGATCCCGGCCAGCACAAGCAATCCCAGTAGGATCCAACCAGCCCTTTTATCGGCCTTAGTCATGTGATTTTCGCCGTTGTCCTTTTTCTGCTTAGACGGCGCTTCTTTGTAAATCAAAGCTGTGCTACTTCGGGTTTCTGCTGGTGAAGGTTCAGAAAAACGAGGATCGATTTTCCGATCGTCCTCTACGTCAGCCACCAATGGGACAACTGATTCACCGCGGAACGCGCCCTGAATGCGGAGCTGCCGACCTCGACCGGACTGCGCCAACGAAACTGTGGCAGTGGCAACGACCAGGACCAAAGTAAACAAGAACGATGGAACACCTGCGACACATGGAAGTCATCCTCCTTAGTTAGAAAGTTGGGGAAGACTATCCCCAATTCTGTTGATAGAGTTCTTTTGGTGTGTCACTTTCTCAATTGCCACACTAGCAAGAGAAAACCACTGCATATTTCCTGGTGGCACATAGAGCAATTGGACACGGGGCTGTGTAGCGTTGGAAAATGAAGAGATACGGGAGCTATCGACGCCGTGTTGGTAGGGACACCGGTGACGATTAAGCCCTGATGTAGTGATAATTCATGACGACGGAAATCAAACCATTCAAGATTCGCGACATTGAGATCAATCCACCATTGATCCTGTCGCCAATGGCCGGCGTGACAGACGTTTCGTTTCGGCGGCTGCTGAAGCGCCGCGGCGGAGTTGGTCTTAGCGTTTCGGAGTTTATTTCAGTCGAGGGCCTGACGCGTAGTAATCCAAAATCAAAACGCCAGATGAGATTTTACGAAGACGAGCGCCCCTTTGCGGTGCAGATTTTTGGCGGCCAACCGGAACGCATGCGCATGGCTGCGGAGATGGCGGAAGAGATCGGCGCCGATATTCTGGATGTCAACTGCGGCTGCCCGGCGCCGAAAGTTGTAAAACATGGTGGCGGCTCGGGACTGTTGAAGGACTACGAACGCCTCCAGACAATTCTCACGGAGATCAAGAAAGCAATCACGATTCCACTCACGATTAAGATTCGCGCCGGCTTCTACGATCACGATATCAACGCCGTCGAGACTGCCAAACTTGCGGAAGGCTGTGGCGTCGAACACATCGCCCTGCACGGCCGCACCAAGGAACAGGGTTATCGCGGTATCGCAAACTGGGACCTCGTTAAGCAGATAAAAGAAACTGTCAGTGTGCCGGTTTCAGGCAGCGGCGATGTCACAACCATTGAACGGGCGTTTGCGCGTTTTCGCGAGACGAGCTGTGACGGCGTTTTGATCGGACGTGGGGCGATGGCGAATCCCTGGATTTTTCGGCAGATTGAAGACGTGATGCACGGTCGCAAGGTCTTTGAGCCGATGCTTGCCGACAAGCGTGCGATCCTGCATGAGTATTTCGACATGTTGCGTGAAGATATGCCAGAGACGCCGGCGATCAATCGCATGAAACAACTCGCCGGCCAGTTTACGCGCGGCTTACAGGGTGGCGCGCTCTTTCGCACTTCCCTCTACCACTCTCACTCAGTGGAAGAAATCCTCAATCGTATTGAGGAATACTTTGAAGCCATCGAAAACGGTCGGCCCTATTTCGGCGAAGCCGGTACGCCAGTAGAAGAAGCTTCTGAGCTGGATTCCTGCGAAGCTGCCGGCGCTGTCTAAATGAAACCTTGCAGAAGCCCGATCATCAAGAAGGGCTACAGAAGCCTGATCATTTTGGGACGGCTCTGGGGCCGCATAATTAGCCCTCCCTGATGCTCGGGCCTCTGCTCCGAGTATCGAAAGGAAAAAATCATGCGAAAGGTGACGTTTGGCGGTGCGAATAGTCTCGATAATTACTTCGCGCGCAAAGACGATTCCGTGGATTGGCTCATGTGGAGCAACGAAGCGGCTTCAGTGATGAAAGACTTCTGGAAGTCGATCGACACGGTCGTAATGGGACGCAGGACTTATGAAGTTGCCTTGCGGATGGGCGCCGGTGGCGGCGCGTATCCGGGTGTGAAAAACTATGTCTTCTCACGAACGATCAAGCAAAGTCCGAAGAGCAAGATTAAGAACCTGGAGATCGTTTCAGCAGACGCCGCCGAGTTTGTTCTCAAGCTGAAAAGCCAGGAAGGCAAAGATATCTGTGTGATGGGCGGCGGTTTGCTGGCCAAGTCGCTGTTCGAGGCCGACCTGATTGATGAAATCGGTTTCAATATTCATCCGGTGTTACTTGGTTCGGGCATCCCGCTTTTTCATGAAATGAGCCATCAGATCGATTTGGAACTGATCAACTGCAAACCTTTCAAGAACGGCACCATCATGGTTTCTTATAGAGTGAAACGCGATTCGGAAAAGAATAGAGTAACTGCCAGGGACGCCAGGAAAACCGGTAACGTTAAGAAGGCAACGAAAGTTAGGAAGACGTACTGAGAACGTAAGTAACTCAAAGGAACTGGGACAACCGCGATGACCAGGCAACGAAAGATCATCGTCTATATTGCGACCAGCGCCGACGGTTACATCGCGCGGCGCGATGGCAGCGTTGATTGGCTCAACCGCCCGCGGACTGTAGGCGACTATGGCATGGGCGCGTTCTACAAAACGGTCGATACGATTCTGTGGGGTAGCAAGACGTATGGGGTCGGCTTGGAAATGACTGCCGGCGATCTGAGCGCTTATGTTCCAAAGATCAAGAACTACGTCTTCACTCGCCATCCTCCCAGGACAGCTCCGCCGGGCTTTGAGTTTGTTAACGAACCGATCAATCAATTTGCCGAACGTCTGCGCGCAACTCTGGGCAAAAACATTTGGATGATGGGAGGCGGCAAGATTATTGCGTCGTTCCTGGATGCGGGCGAGATTGACGAGTTCATCATTCACGTCATTCCGACCTTCATCGGCGAAGGCATTCCTTTAATCGCGCCTAAACATCGCAACGTACCACTTAAGTTACTCTCCGTTCGCGATTACCCGGACGGCGTTATTCGGGTGCATTACGCAGTGGCGCGAACGGTCGAAAAACAGAAACGCGCTGCAAAGAAGGGCAAACGTTAGGGCCTATAAAGCAAAGCATGTCCGCGCCGGAGTCCGGCAAGCTGCAGAGCACCGAAATGTTCATAGCCTCGTTTGGCCAGGCGCGATATTTCGGAGCGAAGCGAAATGCGGCATTTCGCTTCGCTCCGATAGAATCAATTAGTAAGGCTCTATAAACATTCCATGCCTACGGCACTCTTTGCCGAGCAACCGCCAATCAAATTTGAGCCTCGACCTAAATGCCGTTTTAGCGAACGGATTTCGCCGTCGCGTCCGCAGCCGGCTTTCCAGTACCGGTATCCAGGTTCATCGCGGCCGGATAACCTTTTCCTTTCAGTGCCGCCAGTTCAATAATGATTTCTTTTTGATTTTTGGCCGCAGGTTTCTTAACGCCCGCGGTCGCGCCTTTCACAGTCTTGTCCGGCGTCGTGGTTGTTGTTGCGGCTAATGGCGAAGCAGACGGACTGGACGAGACGCTGGTCTCACTCATCGCAGATTCCTTCAGCGGGTGACGCGACATTACGTTAAGCGCGTCCAACGCCTGCGCTCGCTCCGCTTCGCTCAGGTCTTCGAGCTTGACGCCGTTCACGTCCAAAACCGTGCGCAAGTTTGCTTCGGTGTTGGTATCCAGATCATAAACATCGCGGTAGATGTGTAGCTTTCCATCTTCGACGACAATCGTTTCATAGCGTAGTTCGACCGGCACGACGCGATCCAATTTCACGACCCTGGTTTTAGTCTTGTCTGAGAAGTACGACTTGAGTGCCGAGTCTGAGATGTCGCTTCCGCCCATTTGCGCCAACAATCTGGCAAAATCCTGTACCTGCGCTGTCGTCAGACCGACGCAGCCGTGCGACGCAAACGTACCGAGTTTCGCCGGCGACTTACCGCCATGAATAAGCGATGGCAGCCCGATGGGAATCTTGATTGGCCCCAGCGGGTTAAGTTTGCTACCCGCCGCCACCTTCTCGCCCACGCTGATATTCTTCATCTTTGCGACCCAGGGCTCATCAGGCGGGGTCCAGGTTGGATTGAAGATAATTGTTTGCGCTTTCCTCAGTCCCGTGGGCAAAGGAAACTCGGGATAGCCAATCCCAATTTTGTACGACTTAATGAGTGAACCTTCCTTGAAGACGTCCATTCGGAAGGCGGGAATGTTGACGACGACGCGCGTGTCTTTAGGGATAGCATTGGGACCTGGCAGGACTGTATCCTCCCGGGCTTTAGTTGCAGCCGTTTCGGGTTCTTCGCTTCCTTTGACCCAGTAGTCACGAGCGAGCGCAAAAAGCTCCTCGGTTTTTTGTTCACCTATAACTCCGCGTATCGCTTCTGCGGCGTGTTCGCGCGACTGCTCTGCCTGACGAGACTGCTCCTCAGCGCTCTTCTCTTCAATGTTTGATTCTCGCAGTCTCGCCACTTCTTCACTGGCAATCTTCTGTAGTTGGGCCAGTTGATCGTCGGTGAGTCCAACTTTGGATTTCAGACTCGACTTAAACGCTTCATTCGAAAACAAAGCATCAAGTACGGGCAACGTCACTGCAGTCGCCTTGCTGACTGAGCCCGCGGGAGTAGGCGATGCGGAAGGTGAAGGACTACCCGCAGCATTCGAGTTGGAATTTCCGCCCGGCTCAGTGGCGCAACCAACGGCGAAGATCAATAGACCAAGCGTTAGCCCGAAAGCGGTGGATTTTATTGCGTTCATTCTGGAGTACCTCGTTATTGGTGTTTTCGACATGATGTCGCGTATCGCGCTTACCCATCTCCTTTCGCCTACTCTGTGCTGGCTGTTTTGGCTTTGGGAGAAGGCGATGCAACGGGGGAAGGACTGGCAGCAGGGCTCGGGTTGTTTACAGGAGCGCTCTCCGTTGCACGACTGGGCGAAGTTGACGCCGACGGCGAAGGACTTGCGACGGCTGGGGAGTTTGAATTATTAGCCGGTTCGCAACCGACTGCGAACATGATCGAAAACGTTGTTAGAAGCGCGAGCGCGGCGCGACTGATTAGGTTGCTGTTTGCAGTAGTCATTGTTTTTTCCTCGTTCCAGCAAGATTGAAAAGCTGGACGATAATTGCCTGGTCGCCAATTAGTAGCAATGGGTGTTCCCACATAAGTTTCGGGGGAATCTCCGCTCGTGCTGCACCGAAACCCTCGTTTTCGAAAAGGGGCTTGCACTATTAGCGAACGCGGGTGAACGAGCGCGCAAGCCCTTTCCTAAGCGCGGGCTGGATCAAAAAGCGGAAGGTGAACTCTTGACCGAAAGGCTTTCAAAGGGAGACCCACAGGCAACTTAGAAAGTCTCGCAGGTTAGGAAGGCGGGGCTTGCCCCCGTTGATTGGATGAAGACTATTTTCGGAGTAGCGGATACGGATTGATGTTGGTGCCTTCCCAGTAGCGCTTGGGATCTGGAATGACGGAAATTGAAAAGTGCAGATGATAATTTCCAGCTCCCGCATTACCGCTGTCGCCGACGTAACCGATAACCTCTCCTTGCTTTACAAACTTGCCAGCTGCAAGGCCATCGGCATAGCGTTGCAAATGAGCGTAATAGAACACCAGCTTATTGTCTGGGCTCAGTTGATAGATTGTTGTACCGCCGCGTTCGCTCTGGAATAGTTTAATGATCTCACCGTCGGCCGCAGCCACGACCTGAGTGCCCGCTGCGGCAGGAATATCGATCGCATCATGAACGCGCCCTTCGGAGCGTGCATCCGTGAAGGTGTCCAACAACTGATCAGGCTTTACTCCCGGAACAGGGATTATGAGTTTCAATGTACCGACAAAACTTCCCGAAAGTGGTGCCTGGATAGGCGCTTGATTACCGTCAGGCGTTGGTAACGTTTCGTTCTGCGCGGTGGCGGCGGGAGTTGGTGATGCTGCCGATGTGGCGATCGACGGAGCTACGCTCGATGCCTGGTAAGGTGAAGGGCCAGCTAGAACGGAATCCGTGGGTCTCTCTGCACCGTTGAAGTTGGTTGTCTCAATGAACCCCGGTAGTCTGGCGCGCAACCAGAAAAATACCGCCAGCGCCCCGATGGTAACCAAACAAATGATAAGCACCCGTAGTCGCGCGGAACTCGCGCTGGTAGTTGGCGTTTTCACTTCGGGTTCAATTAGTTGTGATTTGACCAGGGTCTGCTCCGGATCTTGTGTTGCGAAGAGGATTCCGCCATCGTCCAAGCAGAAGTTCAACGTGTCATCGTAATATGTGCGCTCACAATTGGGACACTGTTTCATGAATGCCAAATGCGGCAGTTGTGATTTGACCACGGTCTGTTCCGGAGCTTCTGTTGCGAGGAGAACCCCTCCGTCGTCCAGGCAGAAGTTCAGCATCTCGTCGCTATATCTGCGATTACAAATTTGGCACTGTTTCATGACTGAAAGATGCCAGTTATTACTACCTCTGAAAGCCCAGTGGCAATAGCGGGCGCGGCGCCGTACCTTCAAAAAACCAACTCGCGCCAACCCGTAGACGATGATGCCAGGTGGGTAGCCGCGCAGTGTAAAGCGCGAAGCGGGCCTGGCGCGCCAGTGGCCCGCCAAACGCCTTTCCACCGGCCAGTACTGCAGCCCGCTCCGTGCCCAGGCTGACCGCTTCTCCTAGTTCTTCAAAATGCTTCGTCTGTAACTCGTCGCCCGACAGAAAGGCTTTGATATTTCGTGCAACGAGGCCGGCTTCCTGCAATGCCAGTTGGGCAGTACCGGCCAGTGTCGGCGCGGCATCTTTGTATAAAGCGATGTCCCCGAGCGCGAATACGTTTTCCTGGGCAGGTACCTGCAAAGTGGGCTTGACCAGGATCAGGCCGCGACTAGTTTTCTCAATTTTCAGATTCTCGATCACAGGACCGACTCGCACGCCGCCGACCCAGACGACTGCGGCGGTGTCGATCTCAGTCTCCGCGCCGTTATGCTCGAAGACGAGTGTCTTTTCGGTAACCCGTACAACGCGCGTTAAGGTATGAACCTCGACGTGAGATTCAAGCAGTGCGTCCTCGACAAACTCCCGGATTTCTTCGCCCATGCCGGGTACAACTCTGTCGCCCATCTCGATAACGAGCACGCGAGGTTCCCCGCGTAGCGCCCGGCGTTTGAAAGCGTCGCGCAGCAAGTCGGCCATTTTCGTCGAAAGCTCCACGCCGCTGGCACCCGCACCCACGACCGCAAAAGTCAAAGCGCGCTGTGTGTCCTGGGGTGGCAAATCAGGAGGAACGCGATCGAGCGCAGCAATCATTCGCAGTCGTAACTCATCGGCGTGCGCAAGCTTGCGGAAGGGAATTGTGTATTCCGCAGCCCCGGCAACTCCTGCGAAGTTTGTAACGCCGCCGACGGCGAGCACCAGAACATCATAAATGAGGCTTTCATTTCGGTGCTTGAGGGCCACCGTTTGCGCTTTCAGATCGATATTCACGACTTCATCGCGAACAAGTTTGACTCCTTCATCGAGCAGCTCCCGGTACTTAGGCGCGATGTGCCATTCCTCAACTTCGCCGCTCAAATACTCGTAGAGCATTGGAGTGAAAAGAAAGTGATCTGCATCACTGACGAGGCTGACGTCGCCGGCACCCTCCAGATTAAGAGCTGTGAAAAGGCCACCAAAACCTCCTCCAACAATTACAATCCGCGCTTTTTTGGTTTCCATTTGTGGGTCAGATGTTAACAGACAATACCCAACAGACGAATGGGGTCAGCTTTGCAACACACTCAATATCCTGAACCGGATCGCTCGGTGACCGAGCACGAGAGCCAACCTGGCAAACGGAGCTTCGGCACGATTGTAAAACGAGCACTAGACGTGACTTCAGTTCAGCATCTGGTCGCGATCGCTCCTCGTTCTGCACTTGATCGCAATGCTTAACATTGACCCCCGCACAGCTACAGTAATAACCTAATGCCCATTTCGCTCAGCACCCGGATCACAACCAGGGAGATCAAATGATGAACTTGAGGCCACCACCCACTTCGCCTCGTATCTACTTCTATCTTTTCTTCTTTGCTATTTTTCTCGGCGGCTTGATGCATTCGACGACGATTATTTCATCCTCGCATTCCCTGGATTACCGTGCGAATGGACCGAATGATTACAAGCGCGATGCTGAGCTCTTCTATCAGAACAACGGTTTTGGTCGCGTTCAGGGAAACAGCATCATACTGAGCGCTTCATACAATAACGATAACTCACCGTTGCTGCGCGAGCTGAAGCAATTGTTACCGCAAGCTCCCACAGCCAGGATTGCGCCGCAGGTGCTCGCCGACACGACCGATGGCAAGAGCACATCGATTGTTATCCTGCTGGCCGATCAGGCCGATGTCAGCCCTGCATATGACATGAAGGACCAGGACGCGCGCGGCTGGTTTGTCTATAACACCCTTACGCAATATGCCGCCCGCACGCAGATTGGTCTTCAGGGGTTTCTCAAATCCAGGGGTGTTACGTATCAATCTTTCTGGGCAGCCAACATGATGGTGGCCACAGCTCATCGCTCCCTCGTGGACCAACTAGCCGCGCGTCCTGACGTGGCGCGCATTGACTCCAATCAGCCTACTCGCTGGATCGAGGAGCCGGTCGTCGAGAAATTAGGCATCTCATCCGACAGCACCAACACCACTGATACAGCCGAGTGGGGCGTGCTTAACGTCAATGCGCCGGCTGTTTGGGCGTTGGGTTTTACCGGCCAGGGAATCGTAATAGCCAACGAGGATACAGGCATGCGCTGGACACACAATGCCTTAAAGCCCAAGTACCGAGGTTGGGATGGAAGCAGCGCTGATCATAACTTCAACTGGCACGATTCAATCCATACTGGCGGCGGTAGCTGTGGTGCCAACACCGTCGCACCTTGCGATGATAACGGACACGGTTCACACACCACAGGCACTACCGTCGGTGATGATGGCGCGGGAAACCAGGTTGGCGTGGCGCCCGGCGCGAAATGGATCGGCTGCCGCAACATGGACCAGGGCAACGGCACGCCGGCCACGTACACTGAGTGCTTTCAGTTTTTCATCGCCCCGACCGATCTGGCCGGCAACAATGCAAATCCAGCCCTCCGCCCTCATGTAATTAATAACTCCTGGGGCTGCCCCGCCAGCGAAGGCTGCGTTACGCGCGCCGAGCTGGAGACGATCGTCAACAACACCGAAGCGGCGGGTATTTTCGTTGAAGTCTCGGCTGGTAACAGCGGCCCCGGCTGTTCTACTGTTGCCGACCCGCCGGCGATTTATAGCGGTTCCTTTTCGACGGGGGCTATAGACATCAGCAATGTGCTGGCGAGCTTCAGTAGCCGCGGGCCAAGCACCTTCTACGATCCAAACCTGTTAAAGCCAAACATCTCGGCCCCCGGCGTCAACGTCCGGTCCTCGACGCGCACCAGCGATACCAGCTACGGAAATCTCAGCGGCACCTCGATGGCGGGACCGCACGTCGCTGCTGTGGTGGCGTTGCTTTGGTCGGCGCGGCCGCAGTTAGTTCGTAACATTGCCACGACCAAATCGATCTTGCAGAACACAGCGAATCCTGCAGTGGCGGTCAACCCGACTCAAACTTGCGGTGGAACGCCGTCGACCCAGATCCCAAATAATTCCTTCGGCTACGGACGCGTCGATGCCCTGGCAGCCGTTAATGCCGTACCGACGGCAGCGGAGGCGAGCATGAGCGGTCGGATTACAACTACAGACGGGCAACCCGTGGAGGGTGTGACTATCCAGTTGAGCGAGGGCGGATCAAGGAAAACTATTACCGATAGCAACGGCAACTATCGCTTCGAGAATGTCCGGACGGGCAGCTTCTATACGGTCACGCCGTCTCGCGTGAATTATACCTTCAATCCGGAAAATCGCTCCTTCTCACTCTTCAGCAATAACACCGACGCTGTCTTCACCGCTACTCCAAATTCGCTCATAGTTGAGAATCCACTTGACGTTTCGGAATACTTTGTTCGCCAGCACTATCTGGATTTCCTGGGACGCGAGCCTGACGAAAGCGGCTTCAACTTTTGGAGTGATCAGATCCTTGAGTGTGCGGATGACGCAAGCTGCATTGAGCGGCGGCGAATCAACGTTTCGGCAGCTTACTTCCTCTCCATCGAGTTCCAGGAAACCGGCGGACTGGTTGATGCACTTTACCGCGCGAGTTATGGCCGGCGGCCGCTTTATGCCGAGTTCATGCCCGACACGGCAACCGTCGCGCAGAACGTGATTGTGGGCACGGGCGACTGGGCACGCCAGTTGGAGGCGAATAAGCAAGCATTTGTCGACGCCTGGGTGCAACGACCGGCGTTCCGTGCTGCTTATGACGGCCTGACAAACGAAAGCTACGTGGATACCATAATCAGCCAAACGGGCGGTAGCTTCAATGGCGATCGCGATGCGCTGGTCGGCGGTTTAACCAGCGGCTCTTTGACGCGCGCCGCGGTGTTGCGTCAGGTAGCGGAAGATCAAGGTTTCGTGAGCGCTAAGCGCAATGCAACATTCGTCATGATGGAATACTTCGGGTATCTGCGGCGCGATCCGGATGAGAGTGGCTACCAATTCTGGCTCAATAAACTGAATCAGTTTGGCGGCAACTTCGAGCAGGCAGAGATGGTCAAGGCATTTATAGTCTCGGGTGAGTACCGAGGCCGTTTCGTGAGGTGAAACCTGCACAGATTCTGTAAAATCTCAAGATTTTCCATATTTCGTTCGATATTTCTCATTTTCTATTCAACCCGCGCCGAACAGCTTGAAGTGGTAAATGTAATTGAAAAGTGAGAAATGGAAAGTCTCAGCTTTCATTCTCAATCTGCGGTTTCAATCAAACTAAGCGCAACCGGCACCTCCAACACGCCCGCTGGACAGGCCCGCAGTCGCGTGTTAACTTACTTTGTCACTTAATCTTAGCGGTGCCGTCGTGAGACGGTTTTTCTGCTGTTCTGGAGGATCATTTTAAGCGGTGCCATTAGCCAAAGAAACGAAAGTACAGATACTTAACGATTTTCGCAGCCACGATACGGATACAGGTTCCCCACAGGTTCAGGTGGCTTTGCTCAGCAAGAGAATTAACGAGCTTACCGAGCACTTCAAAATCCACAAAAAGGACAACCACTCGCGGCGCGGCCTGCTCAAGATGGTCTCGCAGCGTCGCAGCTTGCTGGATTATTTGAAGCGCACGGACATCGAGCGATACCATGAGGTCGTGACTCGTCTAGGGCTTCGCAAATAAGAGAAGCAAGAGAACAACAAACTGCGGTCGAACGAGAGACTTCGAATCTCTGATTTCCACAAAGCCCGCGTCTATCGAAGAGCTTGCCCAAGATGCCGAACGTGACGGCGATACTCCGAAGCAAGCAGACGTGTTCGGCCTTAGCGTAACGCACAAAAGGCGGCAGAGCTTCACGGTAAAGAGGCTCTTGCCGCCTTTGTGATTATAACGACTCCATGTTTTCCCCAAACGCTTCACGTAGCGTCCGTTCCCCAAAAATCGAACGGTGGGATTGAAAGAATTTATTTCGTAACCCAAGCGAGGCGCACGAGACGCTCGCGAGCCTGAGTAAGTCAGGTAATTGTCCGAAGGAGACAAAACAAGATGACAGTCAAGAAATACCTAAAAGAATCAATAAAGTTAGGCGATAAGGATTTGACGGTTGAAACAGGCCGAGTCGCCAAGCAGGCAGATGGCTCGATAGTTATCAAGTATGGTGACACAATGCTGCTTGTGGCCGCGGTAGGCGCCCAGAGCACGCGTGAAGGAATTGACTTCTTCCCGCTGACGGTGGAATACCGAGAAGCAAATTACGCAGCCGGGCGCATTCCCGGCAACTATTTCCGTCGCGAAGGACGGCCCACCGAGAAGGAAACTCTTACCAGCCGTCTGATTGATCGACCTTGCCGGCCACTTTTCGCCGAAGGTTATCGTAATGAGACACAGGTAATTGCCAGCGTAATATCCGCCGACCCCGACAACAATCCTGACGTAATCGCAATCACGGGCGCTTCATGCGCCCTTTATCTTTCCGACATTCCCTTCATGAATCCCATCGCCGGCATGCGAATCGGCTTGATTGAAGGGCGCTACATTGTTAACCCGACATACGATGAAGTCCGTGAGTCGCGTCTGAACTTGATTGTCGCGGGGACGGAAGAGGCGATCGTCATGGTCGAGGCGGGTGCGTCCGAAGTTTCGGAAGAAATAATGGTCGAGGCGCTCATGCTCGCCCATAAAGAGATCAATCGGCTCTGTCGCTGGCAAAAGGAATTATACAGAGCGCTGGACATCAAGAAGCGGGAAGTAGAACCACCAGTGCTGAACGAGGAGATGCTGGGAGAGATTCAAAGAAACTATAGCGACCGTTTACGCGCTGCTATGAACACTACCAGCCAGGAGAAACGCGATAGTTATGCGGCAGTTGACGCTTTGAAAAAGGAAGTGGTCGAAGGTTATCCGGAGGACGAACCGGAAAAGAGACAGATGGCCAAAAAAGTTTTCGATCATCTCAAGGAAACCCTCTTTCGTGACGACATTCTCAATAGCCGGCGCCGGCCTGATGGCCGCCGGTTCTCTGAAATCCGCCCAATAAGCTGCGAGGTTGGTTGGTTGCCCCGAGTCCATGGCTCCGCGCTTTTCACTCGCGGTGAAACTCAGGCGCTCGTCACCACCACTCTGGGCACCAAGGAAGACGAACAGTTTATGGATGATA
>DASWDX010000034.1:0-8174 GCA_036395055.1 Pyrinomonadaceae bacterium
TTTTGGGATGCGAAGACGCTCTGTGACGATGTAGGTTATGTCAGTGTAATTCACACGGGGCCTCCGTCCGGTGCCGCTCTGGGCTTTGCTTTATTGAACGATTTTAACCTGTTGCGAGGCCAGATCTTTAAGGGAGTCTGAGAGCCTGGCGCAGATGTTTCCCGCGGCCACTGAATACTGCCGGAAGTCGAAGGTGTTCACAAAGGCGACACCCAGGCTGGCTGATGTGAGGAAGATTTCATCCGCCTCGGTGAGATCGCTCAACTCGTAAACGCCCTCAATCATGGGAATGAATTGTTTGCTTGCCAATTCAACAATCGCGGCGCGGGTTATGCCGGCGACTGCACCGGTACTGAGAGCGGGTGTGTGAAGCGTGCCATCTTTAACCCAGAAAATGTTTGCCATGGTGGCGGAAACAAGCTCGCCGCGTTCATTAAGCATAACCGCCTCATCAAAATCTCTTGTCTGCGCCTCTTCCCACGAAAGCACCTGCTCCAGATAATTTAAGCTCCTGATTCCCACGAGGGGGGAAAACGTGTTGCAGCGATAAGGCGAAACAGCAAGTGACATTCCCGCCGGCGATACTTTCTGTGCTTCGCCCGTCATGATTAGAAGGTCAGTTTTGCGATTGCCTTCCTTTCTTGGTTTCCAAACATCACGTCCGCTTCGCGCCAACAGGATTACGCGAGCGAGCCCATTCTGCACCTGATTAACCGCTATCAGTTTTCCAACGGCAGCCCCAACGTTGCCTCCATTTAGTCCGGTGCAATCTACGCTTAAACGCTCGGCGTGGTACTCGAGGCGCCGCCAATGTTCCAGCCACAAGAATGGCCTCCCTTTGTAAATCGCGACCGTCGTAAACACCCCTCGGCCGTACAACATCGCAGACGACACCGGCGCCACGCGCGCCTTTGTCGCCTGGAGCATTACCTTGTTTAGATAAATTACAGGATGCATAGCACTAGCCGCGGATTTACCCAGATTACACGAATCTGAAAAAGACCATCCAGCCGGACTGCTTATTGTTTGATTTGATCCGCGTTCCTCCGCGTGAATCCGCGGCCAATTAAATAGTTGAGAGTCCAACCTTCACTTGCTGACTGCTCGTGGAAGTAAGCTAAAGCCTTTAGTCGGAACTTGGAACTCAGAACTCAGAACTCGAAACTTTTTTATTCCTTGCCCGCGGCCATGACTTCGGCTTCGAGCTTCCTCGAAAGAGAATTGCGCCAGACGTTTTCCACCTCGGCGATTGCAATCGAGATAGCATCTTCATCGTCCAATTTTATTCGCAGGTCATTGCCGCCCACTTGACCGATTAGTGTAAGAGGACAGTTCTCGCGCGCGGCAATATTTTCCAGGGCAAGGCGAGAAGTTGCAGAAAAACTCACGATGATCCGTGAAGGCGATTCACTAAAAAGCGTGGTCGCCGAAGGAAGCGAACCTGTTAAAAACTCCGGCACACTAATGTCAGCACCGATGGCTGCGCGATTGAGCGAGGAAAAACAACATTCCGCCAGAGCCACCGCAAGTCCGCCGTCAGAGCAGTCGTGAGCGGAGGCGAGGAGTCCTGTTTCTGCGGCTTCCAGGCAGGCATTTTGCACAGCCCGTTCCGCTTCAAGATCGATTCCCGGAACCTCACCACCGGCAAGCAACTCTTCAGCCGAAAGGCCGACGACAACGGCGGCATATTCGCTAAGCGAAAGATCATCCGCAGTTGTCCCCAGCAGGGCAATTAAGTCTCCTGCTTGTTTGAATCCCGGTTGCACCACGCGGCGCACGTCTTCCACGAGACCGATCATTCCGATAACAGGTGTAGGCAGAATACCGCACCCTTCCGTTTCGTTATAGAAAGAGACGTTGCCCGAAACGACGGGAGTATTGAACGCGCGGCAAGCTTCGGCCATGCCATCGATAACTTCAGAAAAAGACCACATGACTTCCGGCCGTTCCGGCGAGGCGAAGTTGAGACAGTTGGTAATCGCGAGCGGCCGTGCGCCGACGCACACCACGTTGCGAGCCGCCTCGGCGACAATCAGCTTGGCTCCTTCGCGCGGGTTCGCCGCGCAGTATCGCCCATTACCATCGAGCGTCATGGCCAGCGCTCGCCGGGTTTCTTTGATACGCACGACGGCGGCGTCGGCGCCCGGCAAGACGGCGGTGTTAGTCCTGACCATGTGGTCGTATTGCCGGTAGACGAATTGTTTGGAAACGAGATTTGGTGAAGCCAGCAGCTTGAGCAATGCATCACCGTCTTGAACTTTGAACTTTGTGCTTTGGTCTTTGGTCTTTGCAATCTGCACTGTCGACTGTGGACTGTGAACTGTGGACTGTCGAGTCATCGGCCGCTCGTACAACGGCGCTTCGTCCGTGAGCGCGGAGACGGGAATGTCGGCAACGGTCTCGCGCTCGTGAATCACCCGCATGTTGTGGCCCTCGCGCACGCGACCAATAACTACTGCGTCGAGATCCCATTTGCGAAAAATGTCGATTACTTCCCGCTCGCGTCCCGAGTGGGCCACGATGAGCATTCGTTCCTGCGACTCGGAAAGGAGCATCTCATAGGCCGTCATACCTTGTTCGCGTTGCGGTACCAAAGATAGATCGATCTCCACGCCGGTGCCCGCTCGCGCTGCCATTTCACATGAAGAGGACGTCAGCCCGGCTGCACCCATGTCCTGAATTCCGGCGACGGCGCCACTGCGCATTGCTTCAAGACAAGCTTCCAGGAGGAGCTTCTCAAGAAACGGATCGCCAACCTGAACAGTGGGGCGCTTGGCGAGTGCTTCGTCATCAAACTCCGCCGAGGCCATCGTCGCGCCATGAATGCCGTCGCGTCCTGTTTTCGCGCCGACATAGAGGATCGGATTGCCAACTCCTGTAGCCTTGCCAAAGAAGATTTGATCCCGGCGCACCAGGCCAAGCGCGAAGGCGTTAACGAGCGGGTTGAGCGAGTAGGCATCGTCGAAAGCGACCTCGCCGCCTACGGTTGCAACGCCAAAAGCATTGCCATAGTGCGCGATTCCGCCCACTACGCCAGCCAGCAGCGAACGATTGCGGCGTCCGTGTTTAGGATGATCCAACGAACCAAAACGCAGGCTGTTCATCGAAGCAATCGGCCGCGCGCCCATCGTGAAAACGTCGCGCAGAATTCCGCCGACACCAGTCGCTGCACCTTGAAATGGCTCGATGAATGAAGGGTGATTATGCGATTCAATTTTAAAGGCGGCACACCAACCGTCGCCGACGTCGACGATGCCGGCATTCTCGCCCGGAGGCACAATGATGCGCTCGCCGCTGATAGGAAGCCGGCGCAAATGGATGCGCGAGGACTTATAGGAACAATGCTCGGACCACATCACCGAAAAGATGCCCAGCTCGACAAAGGTGGGTTCGCGGCCCATGAGCGACCTGATACGTTCAAACTCTTCCAGCGTGAGATGGTGAGCGGAGATTACTTCGGGAGTGATGGTTTCCATAAGAAAGTAGGCAGTAAGCAGAAGGCAGAAAGCAGCAACAAGAAAACGATGGTCTGCGCCGGCTAAAATTTAAAAGAATCTAAAATGTGACTTCGAGAATTACCTGCTGTCGTCTGCTTACTGCCTACTGCTTATTGCCTACTAGTTTTTCAATCGCGGCGCGCAACTCATCCACTTTGATGCGGCCAAAGTGTTTGTAAACCACTTCGCCTTTGTTGTTATAAAGAAAGGTTGCCGGCAAGGCGCCGCCCCAATCGCGATCCACTGCGCTGATGGCCGGCTCCGGGTCGGCGACATTTAATAAGTAAACAGGCATTGTCGCCTTCATCTCGCGAAGAAACTTGGGCACGGCCGTATTGATGTCCGTCAGGTCATCGAGGGTGATAGCGATGAAGTCGAGCCCTTTTGTTCGATACTGTTCGTCGATTTTCACCAGATCAGGAAACTCATCTCGGCAGGGATCGCACCACGTGGCCCAATAGTTGACCAGCAAAGGGCGGCTACGGTCCCGCTTCAACAAGCCCTGCAACTCTGCGGCACTAATCGCGCGCGCCGCCGCGCCACGCTTGGCCGCGTGATTGACGCTGGCCCTGGGAGCTGTGCGCGCGCTTCCCGGGACAGATTGCGCCGCCGTCGAAAAAGCCGGAAGCAAACAGCTTACGCAGACGACGGCGGCCACAACGACAAAGGGAACGAGTTTGGCTTTTACAGCCTGTGTCATCAAACGGGACATCTATTCGGCACGTTTGATGGAACAGCCGAAAGCGTCGGCCGTTGTTTTTGCAACCGATTTTCCGGTGAGCGTTGCCTCGAGCGCATCGCGCAACTCTCTGGAGATTACCTGTGACGCGTCGCGGCTATTATCGATGCGTCCGTGATAAATGAGCTTGTTGTTAGCGTCGAGAAAATATGCCTCCGGCGTCCTGGTCGCACCCAGTGAATCGGCAATCTTGTTTCCGTTGTCCTTGAGAATCGGAAACGTCAGATGCTTTTCCGCGGCGTGGGCTTTAACAGACGCGACAGGCTCGGTCGAGTTAGCGTTAATACCGACGACGTTGACGCCGCGAGCTTTGTAGTCCTGCGCGAGTTTTTCCATTCGCTCATTATAGGCATTGGAAATCGGGCACTGCACGGCAACGAAAATTAGTACTGTACCGTTCTTTCCTTTGAGCGAGTTAAGCGAATGATCTTTGCCATCCAAATCGGGCAAAGTGAAATCTACAATCGTGGCGCCAATCGCAGGCGGCACGGGAATATCTGCAAAAAGAGTTCGTGCATTTCCAGCAATTGCGATGGCAACCAGAGCAATCATCAACGAGATAACATTTAGCCTTTTCATGAGCAGAAACTCCTCCAGAGCGCAATAAAAGTTAAACGAAGTAATTGGGGAATCGGAAGAGAAAGATTATCAGTCTGGTATGAAGCGTGGCAAGCGAGATGAGGGTGAAATTAGCCGCGGATTAACGCAGAGGGACGCGGATACGAAAATCAAATGAGGCAGGGTCCATATCTTTACACGCTGTTTTTCTCTAGCTGAGTGCCTACACTATTTATTGCTTTCGTATCCGCGTTCGTCGGGGTCTAATCCGCGGCTGGTTTTCTCGCTTTCACGCCTCGGGAGACGACGACGAGAACCATCAATGTGGTGATGACGAGAGCGGAAAGCAGGCAGAACTGACAGAAATGGCCAATGACAAATGCTTGTAAATAAAGCAGCCAGAGCGTGATCAGAAACATAGCGCCAACCATCAGCGTGAGCAACTTTCCCATTCCGCGATAACCAAAGGCGGCCAGCGTTGCCAGACTGAAAACTGTGAAGTAGGCGAAGGCGCCAATCGCGGCGAGTGGAATGCCGCGAACTGACGCGTACGGAGTGGAGAGTACCTCCGAGCAGCCGGTGACAATCGTGCAGCGAACGCTTCGGCCCGAGAGATGCTCTACTGTGAGGTAAATTGCGTCTGCCAGTCCGATAAGCGAGACAAAAGCCGCGACACCGTAAAGCGTTGCGAGTCGTCGCGCGAGGTTTGGTTGGTTCGTTTCGATTGGGCTGGTCACACTAATGCGGGCAAGAGGAGCAGTCCAGCGATAGCCCCGCTGCGAACTCCGCGCTGCTCCAGGGATGACTACGGATGGGCTGCGAGTTCGCTGTCGATGAGCGCCTTTAGCTTGTCAGGCGCAAGCGATTCAAAGGGAACTTCACGGCCATTAAGGAAGACTGTCGGCGTGCCCGTAACCCCCAGCGAATGGGCACGCTTGCCGTCGAGAAAGATACGCCGCTCGACTATTTCGCTGGAATTGTCTCGCCTGAATTGCTCCACATCCAGGCCAATCCTGGTTGCATGCCCTTCGAAGATTGGACGCACATCAAAAGCATCGTGCCAGGCTTTTTGGTTTTCATAGAGCATGTCGTGCATCTCCCAAAATTTGCCTTGCAGTCCGGCAGCTTCGGCGGCGCGTGCGGCAGCGAGCGCATGCGCGTGAGTGGGCACAAGCGGAAACTCACGGAAGACTATTCGCAACTTCGTCGGGCCAAACTGGCCTTCGAACTGTTTCAGGATCGGGTGGAGCAGGCCACAAGGCGGACACTCGAAATCACCAAACTCTTCAAGCGTGACCGGCGCGTTTGCACTTCCCAGCACCTGCGCGGGTTCGGCTCCGGAGTCCGCCGTATTCGCTGTAGTGGCCGGGTTTGCAGAAGGCGACGGGTTTGCGATCAGTCTCGCCGCCGGAGTTTCGGCAGTTGAGCGCTGGAGATACAACGCCGTTAACAGGCCTGCTACCAGCACTAAGACAATGATGATGAACGGTAGGACGCGTTTCATTTTTTAGTCAGAAGTTTATCACTCCAGAGAGCTTACTTAACGACATAGAAAGCTGTTTTGTCGAGGTCGCCATTAACGTAAACCTCAACCTTGTATTTCCCCGAAGGCCAATCCTGCGGCAAGGTCAAATGGCCATGAACCACATTTTCAAGCGCTCTGGTCCGGTAATCGATTTCTTTGATCTTCTGGTTCTGACTGCCGTCGGCATCCACGATCCACCAGGCAAACTTCATCTGCGTTCCCGACTTTGCCTCTTTCAAAGTAACGACACAATGGACTGTCCGGTCTCCGGGATCGAATGAATTTGTTTCGTCGCCCGGAGCGCCGCTGCCATCATCCCTGGCCATGTGAATCTCTTTGATGGTGTTTCCGGATCCTTCGTTAGCTTGTGTGCTGGCGATATTGGAGTTGGCATTGGCATTTGAATTGGTGTTGAGGTTCTTCATCTTGCCAAGGTTGCAGGCGAGCACAACGAAGACTAAAAGGCCGGCGGTGAGCCAGGCTGGATGTCGTTTCATCTCAAGGTTCTCCGTTTCGTTAGTTGATAACAGGTAAGGCAATTACGCCACGGCGGCCAGCGTAGCCGCCAGCGATCGAAAGATATCCCGCCCGTCACTCGAACCCAGCAGATCTTCACATGCCCGTTCCGGATGCGGCATCAATCCCAGCACGTTGCGCGAGCGATTGCAGATGCCGGCAATGTTATCGCGCGCGCCGTTTGAGTTTGCCGCTTCCGTGATGTTTCCGTTTTGATCGCAATAGCGAAAGATGATTCGATCTTCCTGCCGCAGCTCGGCTAGTGTCGCGTCGTCGCAAACGTAATTTCCTTCCGCGTGGGCGATCGGTAGTCGTAGCACCGACCCAGTCGTCATTTCGTTTGTGAAAGGTGTGTCTGAAGTTTCCACGCGCACAAGGACATGTTCACAAATAAAGTGCAGGTCGCGATTGCGAATTAAGGCGCCGGGCAATAGGCCCGCCTCGCAAAGAATCTGAAAGCCGTTGCAAATCCCCAGGACCAAGCGGCCGCTGTCGGCAAACTTCTTGACCGATTCCATCACGGGCGAAAACCGCGCGAGCGCCCCGGCGCGCAGGTAGTCGCCATAGGAAAAGCCACCGGGAATAATGACGGCATCATAAGACTGCAGATCTGTGTCACGATGCCAAATGAAATCTACGGGCTGGCCAACCTGCTTTGAGATCACGTGGTAAGCATCGTGGTCGCAGTTTGAGCCGGGAAAAACTATGATTCCAAATTTCACCCTTCAATCTCCACGCGATAATCTTCGATGATCGGATTCGACAGAACTTCGCGCGCCATGCGAGCGACTGATTCGCGTGCCTGCTCATGGTCTGCCGAATCCTGGAGAGCAATCTCGAAGTATTTACCCTGACGAACGTCGGCGATTCCGGTAAAGCCAAGCAGCTCGACAGAGTGCTGTATAGCTTTGCCCTGCGGATCAAGAATGCCCGGTTTGAGGCTGACGAAGACTTTCGCTTTCATATTGTTGGCAACGGCTCCCAGTTTTGCTCTTCATACTAAAACATAATATTGCTTCATGTGTAGCTAATAGCATACTATCTCGCCCCGCGACTTGGTATTCAGAACTTTAACTTCAGAAATCTAAGAATCAGGAGAACCAGAAACTATGCAGAACCCAGTTCCCGCCCTATCTGGCAAATCGAGCACTGGCCTTGACGAAAACATCGCGGCCTTACTTACTTACGTCCTTGGCTGGGTCTCGGGCCTGGTCTTTTTCCTGATCGAAAAAGACAGCAAGCTGGTCCGCTTTCACGCCATGCAGTCGATCCTCTTCAGCGTTCTTGTTGGGGTCGTATGTTTCGTAGGCTGGATAGTGACATTAGTATTCGTTGTTGT